>WQZE01000175.1 GCA_009780875.1 Bacillota bacterium
AACAACAGCGATGACAGCCTATCGCTTGCAGATATGCTTCCATCATTGGGCATTCTTGGCACTCCACGAAATATTGCCTTTGCTCGCTATGGGAGCGACTTGACAAGCAGTGAATTCTATTTTGCAGCAACCAATTTGACAAACAATCATACAGACTTGATAAAAGTAGATAATGGAACTTTTACAAGAATCAACCAAGAGTCTCTTACTACCGCACTCAACTATTTCACTTATTCTGAAAGCAATGCCAGTTTGTATTTCAAATCCAACAAATTATATAGACAATCACTTCTGACCGATGACTTGATTGCTTACAATACCAATGATTCAGCCGATTTATCACCCATTGTTGCGGTTGCAGACAATGTATTGTACACCACACAAAACCGCCAAACCGGCAGTGTACTGAGAGCCATCACCAAGGACACGCTGCAAGAAAACGGCAACGGTACGGGTGTCTTTCTTCGCAGTCGTTTCAATGCGGATGGTTTCTATGCTGACCCTAGCAATATCGTATCCAAAAATGGAGCCTTGTATATTGCCGATACGAGCAATGATAGAGTTGCCCAAATCAACAATCGTGGATTCAACACCTTTGCCTCCTCTACAAGCAAGCCCCGCAGTGTAGCCATTGCCAACAACGGAACACGCTACACTTTGTCTATGGATGGCACCATTGAGGGTGGAGCCAATCCAATCACGGTTCCATCCAAACTCCAAGGCATTGCAACCGATGCCGTAGACAATTTGTATGGATTTGACAATACTACTCTCTACTTGTTGGGAGGACAACCGTCTTCCGTCTTTGATGCTTCTAATAACGAAAAAATTGTAGATGTCTATACCCCAGGCAAAAAAAGCGGTTTGTATATTTTGACAACCAACAACGCCTCCAAGACATCCTCCGTATATCACTTTGAAAAACAAGCGGGGAGCACAAGCGTCACGGCGGATCTAATGAACACCTTTACAACAAACGGTATCTCTCAAATTGCACTAGACTATCGTGAAAATATTTTTGCACTTGATACCGATGGCGTGCTTTCCAAATATACCAATGCTGGCAATTGGAACTATGCTTTGGATACAAACCATCAACTGGACCTACAAGTTGCCGATATGCCAGTGGATGCCGACCTTGTGATTGCAAACTCTGCCATCTCTTCCAGTTTTGGCACCAACAATGCAATCCAAGCAGAGATTGCCGCCGGTGATATACTCTTTTTGGACCACACACGCCACGCTTTGTCACAAATCAAAAAAGATGATATCGGCGTTGACAACCAACCCGAATATCCAGACCCTGATGAGGGGCTTTGGCTTGTAAACAAACCTTATGAACCTGACAACGACACTCAAATCATTTGGGAGGCTCAAAAAACAACCAGTTTGTTTGCAGCACCCAATATCAATAGCACCGCACTCAAAAGCGTGCAAGAAAACGACACCGTCCTAATGCTTGTCCTTGATTTGCCAACAGATTTGGACGGAGATGGCACCAATGACTTTGACGGTGAAACCTTTGAAAACTATGCTTTTGTGGCCCTAGAAAACAATACGCCAACCAACGGCAACCAAACAAATGTTGCACTCCTATTTGGGTATATCTATCTCCCAGATTTTAGTACACAAAATTATCCTTATACCCAAATGGTCAAAGAAACCCAGACCATCAGCAACGGAACCAATCTTTATATGATGCCGTCGCTCCACTCCACAACACGCAATGAGACCGTCTTGCCAAAAAACACGCCTCTCACACTTTTGCCTTTTGCAGATTACAAACGCATTGGCTCCAAATGGTCAAGAGTCACTTGGAAAGATGAAAACGGCATAGATGTATTTGGCTTCGTATTGTCCAAAAATATTGAAAATGGTGTGGACATACTCCCAAGTGTCAAGGTTCCCAATGCAACTATCCAACTACAAAATGTAGATGCGATTCCTATGCTTGGCAGAATCTCTCGTGCCACCCTCTCCAAAGCAGCCCCTACGCTCAAAAGTGGAGACCGAATCACCGTAGAAAGTTGGTTCAATCCTACCAACAAATTTACCAATATTGAATACCGTGACGCCAATGGCACACTTTGGCAAACCAGCATAGAGAGCAAATATATCCAATCAGACAGTGTCTCTCAATTGCAATTTAGTGCCTTGACCATCACACTGATTCTCGTGCCACTCTTTGCGGTCATTGCATTCTTGTACTATCGCAATTGCAAATATAGGCGTACACTCATCCCTGAAATCTATGAGCAAGAAGAGCCTGACAACGATGATTTTGACAACAGCATCCCAAGGACCATAGAACCTACTGAGTTTGCTTGATGTTTTTTATTCGTTTTGTTATTTGTTTCACAATTGAATAGCACTCAGATAGGCTATCTTTGACTTTATAACCCAATCACAGACGATGGCAAGTCTTTATCACAGACGATGGCAAGTCTTTTGAACATACAACTTGCATTCTTCGTTGATACTGTACTAAATCAAAGTCATATTATTTTGCCTACAACCCACCCAAGCACTGAACACACAAAATGCAGTGCTTGGGTGGGTTTTGTTTTTTTTAAAAAAACACTGTCAAGTACCTAGTGTCAACACCTATCGTACCCATCATACCTGTGCTCTGCTTCTATATGTCTGCGTGTTTGCAATCAAAAAGCCTTATAAACAACAACTTATGCATCCATCATCAAAACGCAACCCAAAATAACGATGGTGTTTTTTGTATTTCAAAACACCTATCACAAAGTCAACGCATATTGTATCGTCTAGTTATTCCTACTATGCTTGCGTGTTTGTATCAAGCCACACCTATGTATCTCTACCCAAAATACGCCATCAAAAACAAAACACCTTGGGAAATCTCCTACAATAAATCACCCACACTCAATCCACTCTGCAAGACTTGACACGCTTATACTTTTGCTTGACTTATGGTGTATTCCATATCAAATGCTTTTCAATACTTCTCATCTGTTTTTTTGAAATTGGCATTATTTATTGAAATAATTTTATCTCATTTTCTAGTTCTTCAAGGGTTGTGATGAGCCTACTTTCCAATTGGTACGGTTCTTTGTACAATGGTTCGTTTTTTATGCCAAACAAAGCATTTTATTTATTTATTTCTAGTTGCGTATTTAATAATTCGTTTTTTCCATTACAAACACAAATTCGGCGTTGTCACAATCAGTTTCTGTATGTGATAATGGTTTGTAATTTACATATGCA
>WQZE01000176.1 GCA_009780875.1 Bacillota bacterium
TAACCGCCCTTATTTCCTCTTTGTCATATACGACCTCTCCCGCAATCCCTATGCGTATACCCCCCTTGATGGTAAGGTATCCGTGATTGATTTGTTTTGTCACAGCATACAGTGATTGCTCAGCCGCTCTGAACAAAATCTCTTCAATCGTTTTTGCGTTCACACAAATTGCGTTTTCTACCACTCTACTAAATCCGTCCTTGTGTACATACAAAAACTTTCCATTATAACACACCATCATTGGCAAATCTGCTCTCAATCTCACTTCATACAACTTGTCCACATTGCCTATTTGTTGCAAGGCATCGGCTATTTGGGTTGGCAAGATATTGTGCAGCATATCTCATTATATGTAACGCCCCTTGCGTATATGCCTAGATGACAATTATTCAAACTGTGAAACTATATGATGATAGGCAATTTTGGCGTGCTCATAGGTCAAGGCTCCTTGCAGATAGACCGTATAGGGCTCTCGCATAGGGGCATCCGCACTCAACTCAATGGTGGCACCCGCCACAAAAGTCCCCGCACTCATAATAATCTGGTGAGCATACCCAGGCATATCCCAAGGCTCCGGCGTCACAAAACTATCTATGGGAGACAATGATTGCACAAGTGTACAAAATTTTTGCAATTTTTCAGGGCTACCCAAAGTGATTGCCACCACGATATCGGCTTGGTGTTTTCCAATACTGACGCTCGTGCGATATCCCAAATCAGCAAAACCCTGCCCAAATAAAAGGGCACTTTTCTTGGCTTGTGCCACCGTGTGCGGAGCCAAAAACAAACCCAAAAAAAAGTCTCTATAACCATAGGGATTGGCACCAATCTCCACACCCACACCGGGTGCTACCACACTTGATTCAATCCGCTCAAAACAGTTGCTTGTACACGCAATATATCCACCGACAGGCACCATACCTCCGCCCATATTTTTTATGAGAGAGCCGCACAAAATATCTACGCATTTGCAAGGTTCCGATTCGCACACAAACTCACCATAACAATTATCCACAAATACAATACACTCTCGTTTTATCTCTTTGACAAAGTATGCCATTTCTTCCATCTCTTTTGGCAACAACGATTTGCGAGCACCATAACCGCAGGCTCTTTGCATATAAACCATTTTGTAGGTGTGTGCTTTGAGTTTTTTTTGGATTGTTTGTCTATCAAAATCTCCGTTGGGCAACATATCCACCTTGTCATAAGTGATTCCAAATTCACACAAAGCACCCACATTACCTGTCAGCGTAGTTTTGATGGAGTCATAGACCTCCCCTGTTATGCAAAGCACTTTGTCCCCGGGTCTCAATATACCTCTGAGCGCCGCAAAAATGGTGTGCGTGCCAGACAAAAGTGCCTGTGAGACAATCGCCTTGTCAAATCCCAAAACCTGTGCATAAATTTTGGCAAGCGTCTCTCTCCCGCTGTCCCCATAAGCATAGCCACTGCTAGGTGCAAAGTGAGTGGAGCGTACTTTGTGAGACAAAAAAGCGTCCAACACTTTTTGTTGATTTTTGGTCGCTATTTCTTCAAGAGCCTCAAACTCTTTGTGTAGTCTTTTTTCCAACTTGTTGATTTTTTCATAATTCATATTGTTGTCTGATAGATTGCACACTGGCAAATATCGCCCCCTCAAACTGATGTCTAAAAAAAGTGAGTTGCCTTTTGGCATAATTTCTGGTATGTTGCTTGATATTGTCTATGGCTTGGGACAGCGAACAGTCCCCCTCTATATGCTCAATGAGTTCTTTGTATCCAATGCTACGCATACTTTGGCAATCCTTGTAGGGGTACAGTTTTTTGACCTCCTCCAAAAGTCCCTCGTGCATCATTTTGTCCACTCTCTGATTGATTCTTGCATACAAATCTGCTCTATCGCAATCCAACACATAAAGTGCAAAATCATACTTTTTTTTGCCATCCAATTGCATTGTTTCTGTCTTGGTTTTCCCGGTACACAAATAGATTTCCAAGGCTCTTATGACTTTGTGTGTGTCATTGGGACACAGTTTGTTTGCTGATTCCAAATCAATTTCTTGCAGTTTTTTGTACAAATGTTCTTTTCCAAATTTGTCCAAATCTGCCTGCAAAGCAAGTCTTGTTTGCGTATCTACGGATCCTTTTTGTATACTCGTCTTATAAAGCAATGACTTGATAAAAAGCCCTGTGCCACCCACCAAAACAACTTGCTTGCCTCTCTCCCAAATGGATTGGATGCATCGCTCTGCTTGCTCCACAAAATCATAGACTGAGTATATGCCGTCTATGTCCACGCAATCAATCAAATGGTGCGGCACTCTTTGTTGCTCGTGCAAAGATGGCTTGGCTGTCCCAATATCCAAGGACTTGTATACCGTACTACTGTCCGCACAAACAATCTCCGCACCAACTTGGCAAGCAATGTCCAAAGCAAGCAAAGATTTGCCGCTGGCTGTGGGTCCGGTAAGCACGATGATTTGTTTTTGTTTTGTTTGTATTTGCATAGTCTTTTTGCTTTTTAGATGACCCTTTTGAACCACCTTTCCAATTGTCCTTTGCCCACTTGCACAAAAATAGGTCTGCCGTGTGGGCAGTAAAGTTGCATATCTGTCTGCTGGATGCGTTCAAATAGTTTTAGAATTTCCCTGTTATCAATTTTGTAACCCGCTTTGATGGCAGCCTTGCAAGCCACTTGTTTGAGTTTGTCACCCAAAAGAGTGGTGTTGCTAATGCTGCGTTGGTCCTCCAAAATGTGCATCAAACTTGTCACAAAAAAGGCACAATCCAATCCTACAAGACAATTTGGGACACCGGCAATGGCAAAATCTTTGTCCGACAAGGCACGCAACTCAAAGCCTATTTGTTCCAAATGCCCCATCACATCGGACAATCTACTGGCTTGTACCGCACTTAATGAAAAAGTATAAGGGGCAAGCATCCCTTGCGTGATGGTATGTGTGTCCACGCTTTTGCAAAGTTGGTCATACAAAAGCCTCTCGTGAGCTGCGTGTTGATCCACAAAATACAACTCGCTCCTTGTTTGCAACACAATATAAGTATCAAATACAACGCCAACAATGACCGCACTTTCTTGTGTTAGAGCGGGCATATTGTCAAACTCTGCTTGCACTACGCTAGGCTTTGACAAAGTGCTTGTCATATGGTTTGCCGTATTGTTTTTGGCATCACTACTTTTTGACATACCCAAGGGTTCACCCCTGGCATAACTCA
>WQZE01000177.1 GCA_009780875.1 Bacillota bacterium
AGTTTGTAGGCGGTGCAAATTTTGAGTTTGGGTATGCCCGTCAAGGTGTCTAGTTTGTTGACACAAAGAGCGGTGAGCCCGTTGATACGCACGGAGTAGCGGAGGATGACCGCATCCAGCCAACCACAACGGCGAGCACGCCCGGTGGTTGTGCCAACTTCTTTGCCTACGGTTTGGATTTTTTCTCCTATCTCGTCCAAAAGTTCGGTAGGGAAGGGACCCATACCCACACGGGTGGTATAGGCTTTGGCTATGCCCAAACACTCGGTTATCATTGTAGGACCAATGCCGGCACCCGTGGCTACGCCGCCGGTGATTGGGTGGCTGCTGGTCACAAAGGGGTAGGTGCCAAAGTTGATGTCCAGCAAAGTGCCTTGGGCTCCTTCAAAAAGGACTTTCTTGCCCGCTTTGATTGCCTCATAGACCAAAAGGGAGGTGTCTTTGATATAGGGTTTGAGTTTTTGTACATACTCGGCATACTCATCAAAGATACGATAAAAATCAACGGTATCTGTGTGGTAGATATCTTTGAGAATTTTGTTTTTGTGGGAGATGACTGCTTTGAGTTTGGATTTGAATTTTTCAAGGTCAAGCGTGTCTTGCATACGCAACCCAATCCGCTCTGCCTTGTCCATATAGCAAGGTCCGATGCCTTTTTTGGTGGTGCCAATCATTTGGTCACCTTTTTGGGATTCGGAGATTCCATCTAGCAAAATGTGGTATGGGAAAACAATATGAGCCCTTGCATCAATGTGCAAGTTTTCAAAAGAGAGACCGTTTTGCGCCAAGGAGTCCATCTCTTGCAAAAGCGACTTGGGGTCAATGACCGTACCTGCACCTATCACGCACTGACAGCCCTTGTACAAAATTCCGCTTGGCACAAGATGCAGTTTGTGCACTTTGTCACCCACAACGACCGTGTGTCCCGCATTGTTGCCACCTTGGCTACGCACCACCATATCGCTGGTGCCTGATAGGATGTCAATGACTTTGCCTTTGCCTTCATCGCCCCATTGTGCGCCCACAATGGCGGTTGTGTTATATTGATTGTTCATATGCTATATATAGTATATCATAAAGTGCACGCAAAAGTCAAGACATTGCGTTTGTGTGACGCAAAAAAAGGGGACTTGCCAAACAATCCACCCCGTATTTGGCAACTTGCTCAAAAAGATTGCCAAAAGAGTTGTCAATTGGGAGTGTTTTGTGGTATAGTAGGAGAGTGGTTGCAATCGTCAACCAAGGAGAGTCAAATGGACAAAATAGAGAGTAGGGCAGAGCCTGTGCCCATCGTGGCAGAGGGAGCCCAAACCGCAGGACAAGGGGTGCCGCAACAAGACAGTCCCAAAACGCAAAGCGAGCAAGCTGTGGAGCGGTCGTTTGGAGAGTTTTTGGCACACCGTCGCAAGGACTTGGGGCTGACACAAGAGCAACTTGGACAAAAATTGTTTGTGGGTGAGAGTGCGGTCTCCAAATGGGAGAACAACAAAACCAAGCCCAGCATTGATGTCCTCAAAGACCTTGCGACCGTTTTGCAAGTGAGCATTGACGAGTTGGTGAGTGCCAGTATTGACAAGCAAAGAGTGGTGGACAAACAAGACGCCAAAAAGTATAGAAGAATCAAAAGTGCCTACAATATTTTTATTTTGGGCAGTTTTGGGCTTGCGTTGTTGGTGTGCTTGATTGTCAACTTGGCGGTTGCACATACTTTGTCGTGGTTTTTTGTGGTGTTGTGTGCGTTGCTGGTTGCGTCTTCGCTGCTCATTGCGCCACAGTTTTATAGGTGCAAAAAACGATTGTTTGTGCCGCTTGGGTTTTTGGGGAGTTTGCTTTTGCTCCTCGGCGTGACGGCACTGTACAACGGTGGCGATAGAAGATGGTTTTTTGTGGCGAGTTGCTCATTGTTATTGGCATATATGATTGTGTTTGCACCCTTTTGGTTGGGTTGCAAACAATGTCCCAGTGTCCTAAAAAAGAACAAAGCAATCTTTTGTGTCTTGGCGGATATCTTGATGCTGCTATTGTTGCTGGGTGTCGTGTATGCGGTAGACGGAGAGCACGCAACCAATTGGCTTGTGACCATCGCCTTGCCCATTGTGGGGTTGGCTGCCATCCCTATTGGGCTCACGGTGTGGGTGGTTGTCTATACAAAGTGGAACAAGTGTATCAAGGCGGGTCTATTGATATTGCTTTGGCTCACGGTGGCAAGCGTCAATGATTGGGTCAATCAAAGGCTTGGGGCAGAATCCAAGAACGCTGTGTTTTGGCGTGCTGATTTGACCAAGTGGCAAGGAGACATCATTGCAAACAATGTGCTTTTGTTTGTCACCTTGGCGGCAGGTTTGGCGGCCCTTGTGTGTCTCGTTGTAGGGATAGTACAAATCCGTCAAAAAAGAAAGTCGGCATCCGTGCAAACGAAATAAAAAAGGGTGACAAAAAGCTAAAAGCCTGCTTGTGTGTGCAAGCGGGCTTTTGCAAAAAAGGCAAATGTTTGTTAGAGATGATTAGGATACATTTGGGAGTCAAATGTTTGCAAGCAATGCTTGGGAACATTGGCAAGTCAAACGGCGTAACAAAAAGTTGTTACGCCGTCAGTCTTTGGCGGAGAGAGAGGGATTCGAACCCCCGTGGGCTTGCACCCTAACGGTTTTCAAGACCGCCCCGTTGTGACCGCTTCGGTATCTCTCCAAAAAATATCAGTCGCCAAAGCAACGATACTATTGTAACACAAAAAAAGTAAATTGTCAAGTGTTTTAATAATAGAATAAAGCAAACACTTGGGAATCAAGTGTTTTAATAATAGAATAAAGCAAACACTTGGGAATCAAGTGTTTTTTAAATCATATAAAGGTAACACTTGTGGATCAGGTGTTTTGTAAATAGTAGATAGGTGATACTTGGGAGGAATCAATAAAGTAAACACTTTGCAGGTCGGTCGTTTTGCACTCTTGCTTGCGGGCGTAGAAATAACAGGGATGCGAAAGTGAAAAGCGAATATTTAGAACAAGTAAAAAATGACAAGAAACGATTGCATCCCAAGTCGTTTCCACTGCACTTGTTGGGAGACAAGGAGTGTAAGGGAAATCCGTGATAACAATGGACATATTTAAAATATATAGAAATTTAACCAAAAACGCTTGACACGCATATACATACAATGGTATAATGTAGGCAAACGAAAACAA
>WQZE01000178.1 GCA_009780875.1 Bacillota bacterium
AAAATCCATTTATTGCAAATATATTGATTTTTCAGCAAAAAAATGTTTGACTTATTTTTTTGTTAGTGCTATACTGGTGGGGTAGGTTTGCAAGGATTGTTTGGATGGAGGCGGTTGGGGGTAAAAATGAAGGTGCAAAATATATTTCGCAAAAATGGTAAACAATCAAAAAGTGGTAAGGTGATAGGGTTGCTATCCTTATCGCTTTGTTTTTTGTTGTGTATCAGTGCGTTGGTGGTCGTCTTGCCGGTGTGCGGGCGTGACAAAACGATGTCAACAAGTGTGGAGGTAGAGCATAGTATTATCAAAGAGAATCTTGTGGATGACGGAGAGCCCAGTGATGTTGTGGCGGGTTTGGGTGAGGTTCATAGTGAGTTGTTGCAATCTTTATTGGATACGCTAGATGGGTTTGTGGTGGCGGATGTTACTGCCATCAAGGAACTCAGTGATATGGGAGGGTATACCTATTTTGATATTGAATTTGGGCAAAAGGGTTATGTAATTTGTGACAATCAATTTTTGTATCGCATAGAGTCTAGTAGGGAAGGGAAGTCTCCGTATTTTGATCATACGGGAAATTTGTTGTATCTTGGACCTACGCAATATTTTGCTATGAGGTTTTTGAAAGACGGGGCATACGAATTGGAAAGTCTTGGACAAGGTGGAACTTTTGAGATAGATGATCTGAGTGATTTGCGTGCAGAAAGTCAAAGGCTGGAAATGATTGCAAAGCAAGAGCAGGAGATAACTAGGCAAATCAACACGCAATTAGCACAATTGCCCCAAGGAAGAAGGGCGTTGTTGCGTAGTGGTGCACAAGCAAATAGGTTGAGAAATCAAAGTGTGATTAGTGGAAAAGATAGAGAGTATAGGTATAATGATCAGTCAACAGGTGGAAATTGCGGATATGTAGCGGGGGCGATTGTGTTGGATTATTGGCAAAAGGCCAAGGGGTATTCGTTGGGGATACCTAGTTGGTTTGGAAATATCGGCACACAAACTGATGGGATAGCATTTGTGAGAAAAGTGCAAGGGGCATTGGGTGGTGCTACTTGGGGGCCGGATTTGACGGGTGCATTGACAGCGTGGACATTGATGCACGGATATCCGTTGACTTGGGCAGATTTTGTGTTTTTGCCCGGTGCTGGGAGAATGTGGGATTTGATAGGGCAAGATAGACCCGTTGTATTGGGAGGGTCACTGCCTGGACAAGGTTTTTTTAGTGGCAATGACAATCACGCTGTGACAATACACGGCGTAAGGCGTTGGCAAAACACTTTTTTGGGTATTACGGTTGCGTATAGTGATTATGTGTATGAGTGCAACTATGGTTATAGTGCAAGTGGCAATAATTTGGACATCAAGGCGTCGTTTTTTGATTCGCCAAAGGGGTATGCAGTATGGTTGTGATGGGGGGATGGAAACAAAAAGGCATAAAGATGGTTGCAATGTTGGTGAGTGTTCTTGTAGTGATGGGTGTGCTAATGGGGTGCAGGTATCCTGAATTTAAAACGGTCAATGATTTTTACGGCGATTATGTTTATCAGATTGCTGATTTGCCGTTTGATACCAAGTTTGCATCAAGCCCTGGTGGTTTCTTGTCGGCGGTGGACAATCTTGACGAGATGGCAGAGGCAATCAATGCGACAGGAAAGCAGACGGCGGTGGTGTGCCAAAGGGCAAAGTATGAGTATTTGTTTTTGAAAGTTTTGGGGGATGATGTAAATCATTATTTTCTGATAAGCAAGTATAGGGATAGTTATGAGGCGGGGAGGTCTATTTTTGGGAACCAGTCACAGTCTCCGCAGCGGTATCTCTATGACTTTGATGCGTGTTATGTCAGTATGGAGTTGGGAGGTGAGTGGTATGATATTTTGTTTCCCAAATTTGCGTTGATGACTTTGAGCAGGCAGGTGGGAGAGCAGTACTTTTTGGATATGTCTTTTGAGCAACTTTGTGATTTTTATCAAGGTACCAAGCGGAATGATTTTGAAATTGATGAGACAAACCAAAGCATTGTTTTTGAGGCCATCAAATCAAGTGATAGGCGACCAAGTGGTGTGGCGGGGGCGGAGCGAACCAGTGTAAAAATTGTGTATCAACAAGATGGGTCACTCAATCAAGTTGCTTTTGAAAAAGTTTGAGCATAGGGTGAGTGCAAAAGCGGTCGCAAGTCGGATGATTTGTGACCGCTTTTTTTTGTGCAATAATAGGGATAGGGGCGAGAGCGATGTATTGCAAGCAAAACACGCAGTGTCAGGGTACGGCGCATTTTTTGGTGGGGGGGGTAAAAAACCTCTTGTCATAGCGTGCGTGGCGGTGGGGCTTGCGTTGGTGCTGGGGATAGTGCTTTGGTTGGCGTTGAGTCCGGGCAAAGAGGCGGTCAAGTACACGGTGAGTTTTGATAGTAGGGGCGGTAGTGCGGTAAGTGAGGTTGTGGTGGAAAGCGGCAAGACTTTTGCGGCCCTGCTGACCCAACCTTGGAGGGCAAGACTTTTGGTGGTTGGTACAAGAACACGGACTTGGGGGTCAAATGGGATTTTGCCAAGGATACGGTGACCAAGGATATCACGCTGTTTGCAAAGTGGAGTGTTGAGGTGCCTGATGGCTCCGTGTTGGTGTCGTTTGACCTCAATGGCGGAACGCTGGACGGGAAGGACACCTATGAGAAAACGGTGTTGGCGGGCAGTTTGATGACGCCGCCCAATGACCCTGTGAGAGATGGATGGGTTTTTGGTGCGTGGTTGTTGGATGGTGAGATTTATGGTTTTGACAAGCCTGTCACACAAGCAATGACCTTGGTGGCTGACTTGCAAGGGTTTGAGACAGGGGTTTTGGAAGACGGGACGATGGAGATAAAGGGGATTGGTACGATTGAGAGAGTCACGGGTGGGGTATTGAGAATACCGCAGACGATTGATGGGGTGAGCGTGACGAGTATTGGGGAGTTTGCGTTTTGTCCTAAGGATGATAGCGGCAATGTTTATGAAGGTGGAGATTGGTTTGTGGAGGCAGTATTGCCTGAGGGGCTTGTGAATATTGGCGACAACGCTTTTTTGAACAATCGGACATATTTGACAACCATCAATTTGCCTAGCACACTCAAAAGAATCGGGGCAAGTTCTCTCAATGGTTGTAGAAGTTTGGTTTTTGAG
>WQZE01000179.1 GCA_009780875.1 Bacillota bacterium
GTTTACTTGTTTACTTGTTTACTTGTTTACTTGTTTACTTGTTTACTTGTTTACTTGTTTACTTGTTTATAGTGCTTGGTTGTGTTTGTTGTTTGCATAACAATTTTTTATGGTTGTTGTGCAAAGGTATGCTATTGTCTTTTTGTCAACTTGCAAGATGCAAGCAACACCTGCCAATACAGCCAGTCACGAGTCTATACTTATAGTATATCATATGCTTGTGAATTTGTCAATATTTGTACCAGATTTTTTGCAATTGTTTTGTCTATTTTTGCATATTGTCTTGCTCCAACCCACTGTGCTACATCCAAAATCGCACCTTTGTCTTGTATACACCCCTATCAGCAACCGGTCACACGCACCACTCAACGCAACCATCTCCCAAATGCAAAGATAGCAAATCACCTCTGCCTCCAAGCAAAACTCGCAACATCTTAGGGTATCCACCCACACAGCGGGCGAACACAGTTTGCCCCTACAATAATGAACCACGAACGGCCACACGCTTATCACAGCCCCAAACCCATACAAACCCATACGACTATTTTTATTGACTTCCAATTTGTGGTTTCCTTTGGGCAATCTGTTTGTCAATCTTGGCACCCTTGGCACAGACACACTTGTTGGGGCGAACTGCGTTCGCCCGCATATATGGACACCACTTAATATATGGGTGTCAACCTTTTGTCAAGGTGTGCAAAACTTTCCGCATTCACCAAATGATGGTACCAACGGCGTGATTGATTGCACCTACCTAGCGACTTGCCAAGCATACTTTACACGCATCAACGGGGGTTTCCTTGGAGCTCTTTGTCTTGTTGTCTTGTGACAACCCCATCCCCTATATACCCAATCTTTCTTGTCAATCATCCATCTGCAACGCATATACTTATATTTAGGGCAACTGTGTCACATCCCATTAAATATCTTTTGCAAAGACGAACCGTGTTTACCCTCCCTACTGTGAAAAAAACGCAAACATTGTGCTACGGTTTAGTTAGTAGGGCAGCGTGTTGTGGTAGGCACGCTCCAACCATAGGGTCATTGTGCAAAAAATGAGCAGTCCACACCACAGGGCAAACACAACACTCAACACACTATTGGGCATTGTTCCGTGCGTGATGGTTTGCAAAACGGAGGGCTGAATAGCGGTTTGCACCGATAAAACAAAAACAAGGTTGATAGCGACATAAAAAACTGCGTACATTTTGGATTGCGTGGCTTGTGAAATTTGACCGTGCAAACAATAATAAACCACCATAGAGACCACCACAATCCCCATTGTGGCAATGGCGGCATCCACCGCTAGGCGAGAGTATTTTCCCAGTACCATATTGCACCCCGTCACAACCGCCACGCCAGAGCACAGCAAACAAAGGGTGACCATCGTGCCCGTTTTGGGGATGGTCAGCGAGCCCAAAAGCCCGCAAAGCACAATGACCCCAAGGGACACACCCAGCAAACTTTGCCTGTGCTCCTGCAACGCCAAGTCCATTACAAAGCCAATCCCCACACCCAAAGCGAGCACCAAAAGCATTTGTATCACCTGAAAACGCTTGGAAGCCCCCAAGTGCTGCCCACCACGATTTATTGTCGCTCCCTTGCCCATAACCACCTTGGTATGTCTCACATACACAAAATAGTATGAGCAATATAGGCTGTTTTTAGCGTTGTGATGCCCAACACTTGTAGCCACTTAGATAGTGGTTGCAAGCACGCCAAGATCACGCTATTCACCTACTCCACCAACTCATATTTGGGCACTCAGTCGGGGCAACACTGTGGAACACCTTGTGTGGGAACTTGGGGCACAATGACGCCCTGTGTGTCTACTATCACGGTGCTACAAAAAATGTCATTGCCTGATTTTTTGAGTGCCTCTTGTACATAGTGCACAATTCCACCGCAACACGGCACACTCATCCGCACAATGGTGATGGATTTGATTTGATTTTGCTCAAAAATCTCAGCAAGTTTGGTCACATAATCATACTCGTCCAGTTTGGGGCACGCAATCAAAGTGATTTTGCCTTTCATAAAAGCCTTGCCAAAATCGGCACACGCAAAAGCGGTGCAATCGGCTGCAATCACCAAGTCGCACTTGTGCAAAAAGTTGGCATTGGATGCCACCAATTGGATTTGCAATGGCCATTGTTGCCCCACCAAATAGGTGTCCACACACTCGCTATGCCCGCCCTTGGGAGACGGCTTTTTGCTCTTGCCTTTGACCTCAAAACCGCCTTTTTTGAGATGGTTTGCAACGCCTGCCGCATCAAAGGCGACCGCCTCACGCTCCACAAACGCAATCGCATTGGTAGGACAAGCGGGCAAACAATTGCCCAACCCATCGCAATAATCATCCCGCACAAGCTTTGCCTTGCCGTCCACCATTGCAATGGCACCCTCGTGGCACGCACTTGCACACAGTCCGCAGCCATTGCACTTTTGCTCATCTATTTCTATTAGTTTTCTTTTCATTGTTCCCCTCTTTGTTTTTGTGCCCCATCCAAGGATATTTGGCTCCTCTGCAAATTTTATGCTGTATACCAATCTTGAAATCCTTGCGACCTGTGCCAATATTTGCAACCTATCCAAATCTTGTATACCAATATTAAAAACCTACCACCGATATTGAAACCCATCAACGACCCAAGACCCAAAATCCTAACAAACCGTAGCTTGCGGGGAACACAGTTAGTTCGCCCCTACAAAAGGACATATACCCCGTTGTTTACTTGTCACAACACAGTTGGATGGATGTTGCTTTGTGATTTATTGTTTGGTTGTTTGGCTGTTTGGCTGTTTGGCTGTTTGGCTGTTTGTCACACTCTTAATCTTATGTTCCAAGTTTGAAAACCTACCACCGACCCAAGACCCAAAATCTCAGCAGACCGTAGCTTGCGGGCGAACACAGTTCGCCCCTACAAAAGGATGCCTAGTTGCGTTGTTGCCTTTGTCACACCACGGTTCGGTGATTATGTTGATATTTGTTGTTGATTGTTGGTTGCAACCTTCATCTTAATCTTGGTATGGGTATGGGTATGGGTATGGGTATGGGTCTTGATTATTCTACAATACAATGGGCACTGTACTTCATATTGCCTAATGCACAAAATAGCCCGCCCAATGGCAAA
>WQZE01000180.1 GCA_009780875.1 Bacillota bacterium
CAATCGTACTCATACACGACTGCGTACTCTCTTGGGAGTACACAAAAGTGGCTTTGAGTTGTGCCTTGGCTCTTTCAAACTCGGCTTGACGGATGCCCTCTTTGCATAGTTTTTCAATCTCTTGCAGCATCAAATCCAATACTTGTTTGGTGTTTTGTGCGGACATATTGCACACAATATTGAAACTACCCAAATCATTGTAGTACAAAGGTGCGGTATAAATAGAGTAACAAAGTCCGTGCTCCTCACGCACTTTTTGAAAAAGTCTACTTGACATCCCCCCACCCAAAATTGCATTGAGAATGGATTGTGCGTACATTTTTTCGTCATTGAATGCTATGGACGGATACGACAACAACACATTGGATTGCTCAAAGTCTTTGATAAGTTTGGCTGTTTGTGGCTTTGCCAATGTTTGTGTTTGTGTGACTGCGGACTTTGGAAGTGCACTTGCAAACCGGTCCATCACATATTTGCGTACCATTTTGTCCACAGTCTTAAAGTCAATATTGCCGGACACCGCAACAACCATATTGCCAGGCAAATAGTTTTTTTGCGTGTACCCCAAAATATCTGTTTTTTGAAACCGTGCCACATTGGATACGGGACCCAAAATGGTATTGCCAAGACTCGTGTTGTCAAATCCAATTTTTGCACTCAAATCAAAACACAAATCCTCAGAACTATCCTCGGTCATTCCAATTTCTTCTATCACCACATTGCGTTCTTTGTCCAACTCTACCTGTTTATAGTCGCTATCAAAAAAAATATCCGCAAGTGTCTCAAAGCATTCCTCACAAGAGTCATCAACCGACTTGAAATAATAACAAGTATACTCTTTGCCAGTAAAGGCATTGACTTGTGCACCCACTCGCTCAAATCTATCCGCAATATCAAAAGGTGACATTTTAGGCGTACCTTTGAACATCATATGCTCCACAAAGTGTGCAATACCGTTTTGCCCCTCATCCTCTCTCGCACTTCCACTGCCAATCCAAAACCCAACACAAACCGTTTTCACATTGGTGTTTTTGTCCAAAATGACTCTCAATCCATTTTTATATATAAAACTGTCTAGCAAGTAGACCTCCTCATTGTATCCATTGTATATTTTGTAATTTGCATACAAAATATTGCAGATAGCAGCCTTTTATCCCAAGGTCACTCTATGACATTGCTGAGCGTATCCAAAAGCAACGATTTGTCTTTGAGAACCTGAATGATTTTTTCCAAGTTGTCTTTTGCCATTTTGGATGCGTGCAAAAGCACAAAATCCCCTGCCTTGGTGCTTTGCGTAGCATTGGTAACCACAGCATTGCCATCCTGCAATTGTGTATCTTTGCTATCGTGCGTCCACAAGATGGTTTGATAGCCAAGTTTGTGGGTCACTTGCAAAGTTTCGTTGGTGTAGGTTCCTGTGGGTGGCAAAAAATAACGCATCGTCACGCCCGCTATCGCCTCCACCAATTTGTGCGTAGTCAAAATAGACTCGTTTATCTCTCCCGCTCCCAAAGTAGCAAAGTCTTTGGCAAAATAACCTGCATTTTGCACTTCGTGTCCGCTGTGCACAATTTTTTGCAATTTCTCGTCGTTCTTGATGACCCAAGTACCCGTGAGAGCAAAAGTTGCCTGCACTTTTTGCGTATCCAAAATTTTGAGTATGGGGTCAAGATTGTCCCCCTCACCACTCGCCCCATCAATCAAAAACAACAAGGCAACTTTGGTATCGGATGCCCCCCGATGGATGGCTCCCTCTGGGTTGGCTTTGGCAGGTTGCTCCACCGTCAAATAGGTCAATCCAAACACGCCAAGCACCACAAAGGCAATCAATAAATTGCTGACAAAACTCCTAAAAATCCTTTCTTTTAGCATACTCATCAAAACGCTGACACTTGCATTTTTGCAATGCCAGCAAAATCCCCCAAATACTATGACTTTGCCACAGTGAAATAAAGGCTATTTGAATCACACACACAATTGCCTATGACCCAAACAAGCCCTTGTCACTATCATATTATTCAAGGTTCGTTTTGATTACTATTGTTTTTTACAACTTTTTTTTGAGTCTCAAATCAACACGACCTCGGTCATCAATTCTTGCCACCTCAACCAAAACTTTGTCACCGATATTGACCACATCGGTCACACGCTCTACTCTCTTGTCTGAGAGTTTGCTGATATGAATCATTCCATCTTTGCCAGGAGCAAAATTGACAAAAGCACCGATTTCAATGGTTCTCACCACTTCACCCTCATATACTTTTCCTACCTCTACATCCTCTACAATGGACAACACAATGGCCTTTGCTTTGTTTGCCATCTCAGCATCAGCCGTGGCAATAAAGACTTTGCCGTCCTCATTGATATCAATTTTGACACCTGTATCTTCTATGATTTTATTGATGGTTTTTCCACCTTTGCCTATCACATCGCCAATTTTATCTGGGTCAATGGCAAAGGAGATAATTTTGGGAGCCCATTTGCTCAAATCTTTGTTGGGGGCTTGGATGGTCTCCAACATCTTGCCCAAAATGTGCAAACGACCCTCTTTTGCTTGTGCCAAGGCAGTACGCAAAATTTGCTCATCAATACCCTTGATTTTGATATCCATTTGGATTGCAGTAATACCATCTTTGGTACCTGCGACCTTGAAATCCATATCGCCCAAAAAGTCTTCTAGCCCTTGGATATCACTCAGGATGGCAACCTTGCCGCTCTCTTTGTCTTTGATGAGCCCCATTGCAATACCCGCAACAGGCGACTTGATGGGCACACCCGCATTCATAAGCGAGAGTGTGCTCCCGCAAACACTGGCTTGCGAAGTACTCCCATTGGAGGACAACACCTCGGTCACTGTACGGATAGCATACGGAAACTCATCTTCACTAGGAATCACAGGTTCCAACGCACGCTCAGCCAAGGCACCGTGCCCAATTTCACGCCTACCTGGGCTACGCATAGGTTTTGCCTCACCTGTGCTAAAAGGAGGGAAATTGTAATGGTGCATATAGCGTTTGTAGTTTTCCTCGTCCAAGTTTTCAAGTTTTTGCACCTCGGTGATGGTTACAAGAGGTCAAACACAAGCCTTGACCACGGTCACACTTGGAACCATCACCGAG
>WQZE01000181.1 GCA_009780875.1 Bacillota bacterium
AAATATCCACACAGAAGAATTGATAATGGTTGCAAACAATATATGCATCACAGCGACTCCCAGCCCAAAGGTGACCAGCATCCCTATCAAGCTCTCCGATGCGTAGATAACAAAGATATCCTTGCCACTCGCTCCCAAGCCACGCAAGATACCTATTTGCTTTTTGCTAGTTGATATAGTGCTTGCTGCAAAATAAGCACTAAGTAGTGCACTAACCACCATAAACACACTCAAAACCCATTTAAATGCGGCTTTCAATCCACTCACAGAAATCTGCATATCCACAACTTCCTTTTCTCCCAATCCCACAAATTTGCCACCCACCAGAGCACTCCAAGGGTGATGTTTGTAGACAGGACTCTGTGTCTCCCACACCAAATATCCCTCTCCACGCAAAGAATACTGCTTGTTGACATATCTCAAATCCTTGGATTTTTCGCCTAATTTTGGTACGATTGCATACTTATACTTTGGTTCTATCTCTTTGGCTACTACCGTATCAAAATACCGCTTTCCTACCACAATCATATTGGCAGCAATCGGTGAATGCAGCAAATATGGATTGTCCAACTGGTCTTTGGATGCATACTCCTTGTACCTATTTTGTGCAGCTTCTACACTCATTGTTGTCTCATAAATCCCCACAATTGGTATAGTGACAGTGACACTCAAAGGTTCAATACCTTCAAATCTATCCTCTATGGGAACTTCTTGTATGAAGAGCGTGACCTCCGGCTTGCCATCCAAAAAATCTTGCATTGTGCCAACATCATCCATCGCAGTCAAGCCATCCGGTGATTTATAACCAAATGATTTGATAGCATTGAACACAAAATCACTAATCAACACTCCCCCCTCGCTTGTGGGCATCGTCCCATAAAGCAAGTTCCTACCATCCACTTGTGCCAATGCACCCACGGCACCTACGCTGTCTTGCTCATCCCAAAGCACAACTTTTGAATCTGAACCCAAAATATAGTGAGAGGCAAACCCACCCTCTTGATTGGGATTGCGTGCAAAACCCACGCTTCCCCTTGCATTACCTATACTCAGCACCAGTTTGCCGTACTTGGCATAGTCTTGCATTTGCTCCTTGGCGAAAAAATGCTCAAAAGAAACAGCCCCAGGCATATTGTTCTCGCCCCAAGCAATATTCTCAGTAGCATCCAAACCATCATTGGGCCACGATGCCTGCAAGGTCATCGTATTGCTAGTGGTATCATATTGATAAAGGATTCCTAACTGCTTGCGTTCGGGAGCAAAAGTGATTACGGTCACCAACACGCCCACCAATCCCACAAAGAAAATAGGTAATACCACCACTGCCACAAATCTTGCCCAATGTTTTTTGATGATACCAAATCCCAGCCTCAATGCAAAGGAAACCGACACTCCTGCTTTGCGTTGGTCACGGGTCTCTTTTTTTTGCAAATATTGGGTATTTCGTTGCTCCACACCCTCATCTTGATGCCCGCATTCTATCAACTCTGTCGTTTGTTCGCTCTCTTGCACTGCATTGACTTGGTCATCAGTTATCTTTCCGTTTTCTATTTTGACAATCCTATCCCCATATTTGACCGCACTCTCAGCATCGTGAGAGACCACCACTACCAAAGTACTTTGAGACAACTCTTTGAGTATGCCAAAAATGACCTCGCTCGTGTCTCCATCCAGGTTGCCCGTAGGCTCATCTGCAAAAATGACCTTGGGGTCACCCACCAAGGCTCTCGCAATGGCAACTCTTTGCTTTTGTCCTCCACTGATTTTTTTGCAACTGCGGTGGTATACGCCTTTGAGCCCTACACGGTTGAGAATCTTGTCAAGGTCTTGCTTGGATTTGTCAACACCTTTGATTTTTGCCACCAACTCCAAATTTTGCCCAATGCTGAGGTCTATCAACAAATTGTAGTCTTGTGCCACATAGCCCACCTGCTTTTTGCGGTACTCATTTTGCTCTATACCACTTGCTTTGGCAATGTCCACGCCATCAATCTCAATACTTCCACTTGTACACTCGTCAAACCCTGAGAGACAATTGAGCAAAGTGCTTTTGCCCGACCCTGATTTGCCGAGCAAAAACACCATCCCCTTGTCCCCAATTTCCAAATTGATACTTTTGAGTGCGTAAAAAGTATCGCCAAAGTCTTGGTAGACCTTGCACACATCGGTTAGTTTTATCATATCTCTCCATTTTTTGGGCACAACACAAGACATCCATTTCAACACACATTGGCTCAATCCAGTCTTATTGCAACCATCTATCCCAAGATTATCCTAGTCCAATGGTATATCTTGCTCTGTGGGCTGACCATTATGAGGCACATACCACCTTGAATGACCTTGGGGCTTGCCCGTCTCTGGCATAACACCGTTGACCTCAACGCCCCAACTTGCATCTCTCTCATCTGTGTTGCCACGATAATTGTCTTGTAGTGTCACATAAACATCTATCTTGTTGCCGTTGTGATAAAACTCTGACTTATAAGATGCCATCCCATAGACTCCATCCCCAGGCTGTTGTGCAACTATTTGATTGCTGTCTATTCCATCCCCATAAATCCATCTGTCATCCAATCGTGCCTCTTTGATTTTGCTTGATCCCAAAAAACTGCTTTGCCAACTAAACCATATATAGAAAGTAATTTTTATATCTGCACTATTGGGCACAGGGATACTAATCTGATGCATTGGCTTGCTACCAGCCCCATCTCTACTCTCCACACCTTCACCTTGCATAGCAAACTCACCACTCAACCCACTGGCTACCATCTCAGTTTGTGGGCTTTGTGCTTGTGATGCTTGTACTACGCTTGCTACGGGTGCACTCCATTTTTGTGATTGCACGGTCGCCCCTGCAAAAACAAAACAAAGCATCAGCGATGCTATCAACATCACTTTGACGCTTTTGGTCACCGTAGACTTGCTACTTTTTTTGTTGTTTGGCATATGTTTGCCCTCCTTGTTGCGGAGTCATCCTTTGCTCAAAATCCAAAAATCACTTGCTTGTTTGACGCAACTTGTACCGCTATGTAGAGACATTTTTGCAAGACTCCACAAGCAAGTTTTCAAGTTTTCAAGTTTTCAAG
>WQZE01000182.1 GCA_009780875.1 Bacillota bacterium
AATACACAACCTTTATTTATCAAGGCAAAGTGTGGGAAATTGTCTCAAATTTTTGGGGACCCTCCAACCCCTCAGCAGGGGATATTTGGAAAGTGATTGCGGACAAAGAGCCTACCGCAAGTTACACTTTTGTGTTTACCAAGGGTAGTGATGATGATATTTTGGCGATGCTGGACAACGAGCGTCAACGGCTTGCGGAGACCAAAAAGGTGTATGCGTATTTGCCAAGTTGGGGTGTGTATATTGGGCACGAGCATTATGATATAGACAAGGATTTGGATTATAGTAGTGTGACGCACTTGACATACTCTTTTGCAAAGCCCATTGACCTTGACAAGCCTACTTTTGATGGAAAGCCAGTAAATCAAGACATAGATAATATTGATGAGAATACCAAGAATCCTGGGTTGAGATTTGATGACCCAACCGTGGCATTGGAAGGGGAGTCAGGACCTTGGAACGGTGGAGGAGATATCCTCAATCGTGTCAGAAAGAATCTCCTAAAAGACCAGTACCTCGTGTTCTCTTTGGGTGGTTGGTCGTATTCTGAGCACGGAGAGTTCACCTATGCTACCGACAAGGGTGATGCCCAAATTGATGCTTTTGCACAAGAAGTCATTGATTTTATGGTCAAATATGACTTTGATGGCGTAGATATTGACTGGGAGTACCCACTCAACGATGCAGAGGGCAATCAATATATTACCTTTATGCGCAAACTCCGTGAAAAGATGACCCAAGTGAGTTTGAAAACGGAAAAATACTATCAACTGTCTTGTGCTACTACACCAAATCTAGACAATATCAAGTATATCCATCCTACGGAACTTGTCAACTATGTGGATACCGTCAACTTTATGGCGTATGACTACCACGGTGGTAGTTTTGGCTTGCAAGGCAATTATAGCAACCACAACGCACCTTTGTACCAACCCACTTTTGAAAGAGAGCATCCAGAATTGGTCTCTCCCAAAGAGCAAAACTTTTGGATTGATGCCGTCAAACAAGAGTATGTGAGGCAAGGTGTACCCAACTTTCAATTGTTGATGGGTGTGGCTTTTTATAGCCGTAGTTATATTGGGGTGGAGAATAAGGAAGTGGTTGCAGGACGCCCAGGTCTTGGTGTGGAGGGCACCCTTTTGCCAGGTCAAGCAGGTGGCAAGTGGGTTGAGGGCTATGCCGAAAGAAATGATGACGGAGCTTTTCAAAAAGGTAATACGGGCGGTATGTGGGGCAATGGGTCCAACCCGTACTATCGTATGGTAGATTTGGTCAATGGCAATCCTTTGACCAATGGTTCAGATGCAGACGACAAACAGTCTGTTGATTGGTTTGCCAATGACTACACAAGGTATTGGGATGATGGGGCACAAGTACCCTATTTGTACAGCCCTACCGACAAGATTTTTCACACCTACGATGATGCTGAGAGCATTGGCGTTAAGGTCAACTATATTGAAAACGAAGGTCTCGCAGGAGCCATCATTTGGGATTTGAGCGGTGACACGAGGACCAACAAAGGGTGCCCCAATGGTGCGTTTGAGTTGTCTCAAATTGTGGGTAGACTGGTGGGGCAACCTGTCAGCAATGATGCACATATTACCAATGCGGCTTTGCCAGATGGGCACGAGATGGTTGCCTATGACAGCGAGCAAGGTTCGTTGCTACGAGTGGTGGGCAAAGGTGATTTGCAAGTCACCCTTGAAAAGGGTCCAGATTGGCTCAAACTTGAAAAAGTGGATACCACCTCTTATCAACTCAGTGGTACACCCCAAACAAGTGATGTGGGACCTGTGAGCGTGTTGTTTAATGCAGTGGGTGATACAGGGGTGCCAGAACAAAAGAATTTCCAATTCAAGGTTTTGCCCAAGCCCGATGCACCCGTGATTTCTACAAGCAGTTTGCCCAATGCATACACGGGCACCAATTACAGCACACTTAGTGGTACGCAAATACAAGTGGACACCGAGGCCGACAAAAAATTGCTCAAATTCTTCTTTGTACAATACCCAGAGTGGATGACCATCAGCAGTACAGGGCAACTTGGTGGTACACCGGTTGCGGGCAGAGATGAGGGCACGGGCGTTGATGTGACCATCAAGGTAGAGGACAATTATGGACAAACGGACGAAAAATCCTATAAGATTGATGTAATCACAGAACTCAACTTGCAAATACTCAATGAAAGTCTTCCAGATGCCACCGAGGGGCAAGATTATTCTGCCACTATCAGTGTCACAGGTGCGGGCAGTGCCACGGTGACCATTGACATTGCTACCAATCCCAATGCGGCTTGGTTGCGTGCAAATGGTACCAATTTGAGCGGTACACCAGGTGCGTCTGATGTGACCAATGCATTGCAAATCACTGTGCAAGCAACTGCGGGTACAGCAATGGCAAACAAGACCTTTACAATCAGAGTCCTAGCAGCGGCACCAGGGGAGATTGAAATCACATTTGATGGAAACCTTGACCTTGTGCAAAATCAATTGGGCGATATAGAAATTGTTGTCAAAGGTCAATGGACTTCTATCAGTGCAAGCGGATTGCCAAATGGTTTGTCACTCACTTTCAATAGCGGTGTGGATGCCTATGCCAAAATTATTGGGTACCCAAGCGTTGCGGGCGATTTTGATGTGATGATAAGTGTGGAAAACGGCGTGCCAGGAACCAACGACAAAGCATTGCAAAGAGTAGAAAAATCAATGACACTCAGCATAGCCAAAGGCGATGCAGCCGCAGCAAAAAAACCGGGCCTCAGTGCAACGGCGATTGTTGCCATTTTGGCGGCCGTGGACGCTGTCGTGGTATTGGGTGCTATTCTTATTATCAAATTGGGCAAGAGTGGTAGCAAGGGTGGCAAAAGTGCACCAGTTGTGGTATTGCCAAGAACGACCTACGCACCAAACTCTTATGCTTCCAATGCCTATGGGCAAAGACCGCAAGCAAGACCTCCTTATCAAAATGGTGGCTATGGCAACAGACGCTAAGGCTGTCAAAGCAAAATCAATACAAAAACAAGCATAATCAGTACAAAATAGTTTGCCATTGGGCGGGCTATTTTGTGCATTAGGCAATAT
>WQZE01000183.1 GCA_009780875.1 Bacillota bacterium
ACTATTGGGCGTACCGTACATAGGATACCCGCTATTATCCTCACTCACATACCCTGCCGTGATATCCCCAAGCCCAAGCACCGATACCTCATCTTGCTCACTCTCTCCACCTTGCCTTACATCATTTTCTTGGACACCTTTTACCTGCCCCGCTTGCCCCATTCGCTTGCTTTGTTGCACTTGGGCTGACACCGCAAACCCCGCACCACCCGTGTTGCTCACCGCAGACCCCGCACCACTCACCACCATAGCACAAAACGACACCAACACCAACGCCAGCAACCCTATCCTCACCCATATGATACCAATCCTCTTTCCCACTGCTATCCCCTTTTCCTTTGAACTTATTTTTCCATTTTTTCCATATTTTTTTACAGAATACCGCTCACACCTAGTTAACGACACCGTGATTTTCCTTGCTGACTAACCTTGTTCCACCACCTCCACAATTCACTGCACCGTGACTTTCATAGACGATGCTCCTTGTATCCAGCCCCGGTCGTGCATATCCGGTAAAATGGATGGGTTATAAGTCCTATACACCATCCGAAACCGTGCATTGTCTCCATATAAACTACGCATCTCATCAATCACTAGCGTAATACTAAATGTGCTAGTTTGCCAATTCTTGGAAGAAGTAGGCGTATGACTCGCCACTTTGGCAGTATACCCAGTGGTTCCATTCATAAAAAATAAATTAAATTCTCGTTTTACCTCCGGGTACAAAAATAAAAACTCTATACCCTTATTATCAATGGATATCGTAAAGGTCAATTTAGTGAGTCCCGCCGCCTTTGCCATCTCCAAATCCACCTGGATGCTTGCCCAATTATCCTCTTTGTAATTCTCTTGCGTATACCTCGGCAAATCGTGCACTCTATCGTTGCCCCATTCTCTAATCACCTGGGTCACAGTTTTTGCTACCCAACGAGCATAAAGTTGATTGGTACCAGTGCTTGGCAAATAACTCCCCCAGCCCGTCCACCGTGCATCTTTGTCATAATACGCACCGCCCCAAACTCTGTCCGAATAATAACCAGCAAATACATAGTCCGCACGAGTCGGCTTTGTGAGATTGACGCCATTGATGCCCGCCACGGTGGTGACCGCACTCGTGCCACCTTGGTTATCTAAGGTGATACTTTTGAGGATGGTTTGTGTGATGGTAAACTCATACACACGGGTATTGACCCCATTGAATTTTTCTTGCAATGCCAAGTTTATGGTCACCGTAGGCGAAATGCTTGTGTGGTTGATTGTAAGCACACCGCCACTAGAAAGCGTAATGTTTCCGCTGACCGTACTATCCACGGTCACACCCATCCACCTCAGTTGCCCGTTTTCAAAAAAGGACTGTATATCCCTATAACTTGAACTTGTGTCCCACTGAGAAAACGCAGTGGTCAAGGATAGTTGCGTTTGTTGCGTGACAATGCCCGCTTGCAAAATCAAGGGCGTACCGCTTGCCGGACGATACACTTTGACACCTTGCTTTGCCAAACGATATACAGCACCCCCATTGTTCACATCCCCATCTACCAACTCCACTTGGTACCATATCTCGGATTCGCCTTTTGCAAAGGTATCCACCGTGATTGTATTGCCACTTGCTTTTGCCGAGCCTTGCAAAATCCTTGTTTTAAAACTTGCAATTCCATAGGTTGGCAAGCCCTCCTCGCCAATCAGGTCATCGCCACTGTCGGCTTTGAGTATGACTTGCGTCGCCGTCCCCACCCACAAATACGACCAAGCCCCTTGATTGGCATCTTTATAAGGGATGGAAAATGTTTTATCGGGCGTAGCACTGCTGTTGTCGTGGTCTACCAAAATATCACCATAACCATACTTGATTCTATGGTTGGTGCTGTTTTCAAAATAGCCATCGTCCAATTTGTCAACCACAAAAGTAGCCTCAAACTCTTTGCCTTGTTTGTCATCTGACCTGTATATCACAAGGATTTCTGTCCCTGCCGAATAGTGCCTGTCCACAAACAAAATACCGCTTTCACCGTTGGACTGTATGTCAATATCACTCACCTTGACACCACCCACACTTGCACTCAAAAATCGCCATCCCTTGTTGGTCGCACCATTGTTGAACACAACTTGCAATGCATTGGCCTTGCCCCTTTGTACTTGCTGTGCACTGAGCACCAAGGTATCTACGGCAATCTCGGGGTATATATCCAACAAGGTGGCTACACCATCTTGCTGTGCTTGTATAACAATGTGCAAATCTATGTTGGATAAAGTTGTCAACCCTGGCTTGACCGTGATACTGTCACCCAAAACAGTCCCATTGGAGACATTGCCCGCAAGCAACTCTGCTCCCTTGATGACCGTCAAGATAGGGTTGTTTTCTGTCGCTCTATCGTCCGTTTGCGCACGGAGTGTCACGATTTCGCCACCAAGCATACTGGACAAAGGGTAAAGATTGTCCGCCGACAAATCTATCCATTGTGCCGCTAGATACGGCTTGATGACAATGCTTTGACTGAGAAGTCCCCCTGACG
The DNA here is from genome assembly GCA_009780875.1 of Bacillota bacterium. GTDB lineage: Bacteria > Bacillota > Clostridia > Christensenellales > Pumilibacteraceae > WQZE01. Next base: position 2,514 of record WQZE01000183.1, read on the forward strand.
CTCCGCCCATCACGCTTGCTTGCAACACAAAAAAACCGTCTTTGTTTGGCACTGTCCCAATGTTGATACGGTCGCCCTCTATGCGTGCAAAATCCATCCCCTCCACCACATCATATCCTACCGTGGTGACGGAGGCATTGCTTGGATAAATTTCGCTGTAAATAAGCGAACTAAGCAGGTAGGTCGTATTCTCGTCTACTCGTTGTGCGACTTGGTCAAGTACAATGGATTCCACGGGTACATACAGTGACAACGCATACTCAGCAAAAAGCAAAGAACCATTTTGATTTGTCACCGCTCGTATCACAATCTCCTTGTCTTGTGCTCCCCTATTTTTTGCAAATCGTACACTATCACACTCTATCTTTTCAACCCAATCTTCGCCCTTGACAACCTCCAACCAAAAGTTTTTGTTGCTCTCACTCACATTCCACGGCACACCAAAACTTGCCTCAAAAGTGAGCGTGTCGCAAGGCTCCACTTTTGTTTGACTTGTGATTTCTTCCCCTTTTTGATTGCTTACTTTGTCAATGTGTATTTCTTTTGCATAGACCGGCACA
>WQZE01000184.1 GCA_009780875.1 Bacillota bacterium
ATGATGAGTTGTCTACCAAAATGAACGAGCAGGAACAGGGTGATTTTAGATACAAAAGAGAAAAAGCACAACTTTTGATTTTTTCTCCTTATGCTACGGCTGAGCAAGTGGTTGGGTTTGACAAAATTGCTGACCCGTTTGTACAAAAATATTGTAGAGAAAAACAAAATCATCATCAAGGGCAAATGAGACATTTGGATTTCAATCAAGGCGTGGACGCACGGCTTGTTTTTGATGAGAGCAAAGCAGTGATTGATCAAAAGATGCGAGTCTTGGCAACGACAGCCATACGCCCCTTGCGAATTGCTTTTGACCAATATGCATTTAAAGACAAGTATATCAGGGCAATCAAATCTGCGGCAGAGCACGGTATCAAAAACTTGTCCAACTATATGCTTTATAATTTTAAAGACACTCCCACAGAATTTTGGGAGAGGCTCAAAATCAATATATACTTGTGTGAAGAGTTGCAAGTGTCCATATATAGTTTTCCTATGAAGTATATTCCTATTTTGGGTACAGCAGATGATGAGTTTGCGTACAAAAACAGAGATTTTTTGGGAGAGCATTGGTGTAGAAAATTCATAAGAGCCATCCAAGCCGTACTCAACTCTACCAAAGGCAAAATTGGTCGTGGAAAAGATTTTTTTGAGGCAGCGTTTGGGAAAGATTTGGATGGGTTTTTCAAAATTCTTTATATGCCGGAGGCATTTATTGTCAATCGTGCTTTTTATGATGCGGATTTGCGACAACAGTTGGGGGATAGGTATCAAATCAAAGGGAATGAGCAAGATTTGACAAATCAATGGTGGAAAGATTGGAAAGCATTGTCTCCCACGCAATTGCAAGAAATAGAACCGCTTGTAAAAGGCAACAAATTTGAAAATATAGAGTCATTGAGTCAAGACAAAGACATAAGAAAAATTTTGCGATACTATACGATATCTAGGGGAGACAAGGATAAAGACATAGAAAGCACGATTGATTGAGTCCATCATACTGTAAGACATTTTTGTCAAATTGAAAGCAAACCAATCCACTTGACAAAATGATAGAATCGTGGTATACTATTGAAGTACAAGGCTTGTTGGGTGTTTGTTGCAACAACGATGAATTGGTTGCGGAGGGGCATTCTTTGAGGGGCTTTGGTTTTTTGATATGGATGTAGTGGATAGACAAGATTGGTCAAGGCGAGAGGACAAGATGGTGTCTCGGGGGCAGAATCAAGTGGTGCGGACGCTGAGACGGCGTGGGGGCATTACTTTTTTTGGACACGATTTTGTCAAGATGACGAGTGTCGTTTTGGGCTTTGTTTTGTTTGTGGCGGGTGTCAATGCACTCAAACTCTTGTCACTTGGGGTGCAGTTTGACGCATATACTTATTTTTGCATTTTGGCGGGTCAAGTTGTTTTGATTTTGAGTTTGTTTTTGTATATTGCCAATTCACGCAAGGAGTTGGTGTTTGGTACAAAAAAACTGATAGCGGTGTGTATTTGTATGACCATCAGTTATGCGCTCAATATCTTTTTGTTGCCACTTTCGCCCTATTGGATGCCCGTTGCGTTGTCCGCTTTTTTGGTGGCACCGCTTGTACGCAAACGGGATGTTTTTGTTATCAATCTTTTCTCAGTGGCGATGGTGCTTTTCAACACCGTATTTGTGGGGTTGCAAGGAGCCGGCTATGCGGGATCTTTGACCAGGACAGAGTTGGTACAGTTTTTGGCAATGTGTTTGTCAGGCATTTTGGCTGGCTCCTTTTTGGCGTACAGGGTGTATATCACGACCAAGCGGTTTAGTTATGTTTTGCGTGGATTGTTTTATGGTGCCATTGCCTTTGGCATTGTGTTTGTGGTGCTGTTGTTGTACAGGTATGACAATCAGTTCAACTTTTGGCAAAACATTGGCGGGGCGACTTACAAGATTTTGGTGGCAACCATTGGGAGCATTGTAGCGGGACTTTTGTTGCACCCCATCTTGGAGTTTGCCTTCAATCTTGTGACCAATACAAGACTTGTTGAACTCTCTGACCACAGCAATCCGTTGATAAAACGGTTGATGGAGGAGGCACCGGGGACTTTTAATCACAGTATGGCGGTCGCCAATTTTGCAGAAGTCTGTGCCAAAGCGATTGGAGAAAACCCCTATATGGCAAGAGCGGCTGCGTACTACCACGATATGGGCAAACTCATCAATCCAAGGTTTTTTAAGGAGAACCAAGGGGATATCAATCCGCACGACGAATTGTTGCCAGAGCAAAGTGCGGAGATTATTCGCAATCACGCCAAGGACGGGGTGGAAATGGCTTTGCGTGCCCATGTGCCACGGGAGGTTGCCGAGGTGGCTGAACAACACCACGGTACTTTGCATATCGCTGTTTTTTATCACAAAGCAAAACAATTGACGGATAGAGAAGTTGACATCAAAGAGTATTCGTACAGTGGTCAAACCCCCAAGACCAAGATTGCTGCCATCATTATGATTTGTGATGCCAGTGAGGCTGCCATCCGTGCAATGCCCAACCCAGATGGCGAAAAGGTAAATGAACTCCTCAAAAAAATCATTGAGCAAAGAATCACAAGCGGGCAGTTTGCGGATTGTGATATCACAATGCGAGATTTGGACACCATCCGAAATACCATCATCAATATTTATGGGGGCGTGTTCCATCAAAGGGTTGCCTATCCTGATGGAAAGAGTGCGAGATGAGCCTTGCCAAGAGTTTTGGGGGAGTAAATTGCTTTGGACAAAGTGGATAACAAAATACAATGCAACCAAAAAGAGTTTGAGCCCCTGTTGAGTGTGCTTTATGATTGTCTTGCTTTGCAAGGTGCCTTGTTTGTGGAGGTTGACTTGGTGGACAAGCCGACCATCCAAAGGCTCAATCGTGACAATCGTGGGGTAGACAAGCCAACCGATGTGCTGAGTTTTCCTTTTTTGGAGTTTGCCTATGGTGCGGATGGCGTCACACCCTTGCATACACCCTTTGACCAAGCACGCTACCCGTTTGAATGGCTTGCGGGCACGCAAT
>WQZE01000185.1 GCA_009780875.1 Bacillota bacterium
CCTGCCACAAGGCTTGCCATATCCAAAGAAAACACGGTCTTGTTTTGCAAGATATCGGGCACCTTTTTTTCTATGATGGCCTTTGCAAGCCCCTCAACGACCGCACTCTTGCCCACACCAGGCTCCCCAATCAAAACCGGGTTGTTTTTGGTTTTTCGGCACAAGATTTGAATAATCCGCTCTATCTCATCCGCTCTGCCAATGATGGGGTCAATTTTGTTCTCCCTTGCTTTGGCTGTCATATCGGTACCAAGGTCGGCAAGTTCTTTGGGTAGTTTGCTAGCACCTTTGGCTCCACTATTTTTTTCTCCATCCCCATAAAGTTCTTTCAACTTTTCTTCTATGGCACGCTCAATTTTGGAATCCAAAGCAATGATGCTTCTCGCTGTGCAATCCACTTGCATAATACAAATCAACACACTCTCTGGCGTGATGGAGGGCGTCAATCTTTGTGCCAACATTAGGAGTTGTTGCACCGTATTGGAGAGTTCCAAGTCTCCGCTTGGCTTGACAATTTGCCCCACAATCGCTGCTACGGTATTGACCTCCAAGACTTGCTCTATCTCTTTGTGAGAAAGTCCAGAGTCCGTCAAAATTTTGCCCGCAAGCGTGTCAGAACTCGCCAGCCCATAAAGCAAATGCTCTGTACCCACCATTCCCACAAAATATTTTTTGGCAATAGCGTGCGTCCTTTTGATGACATCCGCCATTTGTTGCGTTACCTTAAAATTCATATCTCCTCCTATTTCCCCAGCCACACACAATCACACCGCAATACTTTTCAACAACCTTACTTTGGCTCTATGCCACCGCTCTCTTCATCCTCTTTGCTAGATTCCATCTCCTTGTCACTCTTGTCCTCGTGGACAATGGGTGTGATACTCACCATTCCATTTTCCGCAAAGACTCTTGATTTTCCAACAGGTACCAACACAAAATATTTGGTGGTCTTTTTGCCGACTTGGGAGGGGATACTCAAATTGATGTTGATATTGGCGTGTGCATCAATAATAAACTCACAACCCGTATTGGACAAGACAAAATGTCTGACAACAAATTTTCCACCCTCACCGTGGAACATATCTTTGCCCAAATACAGCACACTGGTCTCCAAATCACTGGTCTCAATGCTGTACAGTTTGTCATAAAAATTCACATTGGTGACAGAGTGTTCCCCCTCACAAAATGTGCCAAACCGCAAAGCGTGCACGGCAGGGTTGTCTCTATAATACTCCACATCAATAAGTTCTTGCACCCCAATCAAGGCAAGCATATTACCATTGCAAGAGAGATACTCCTTGCTTTTGACACGCTTGCCAAAAGGCAAATAGACCGAGTAGTTTTCTACATTGTCTGACTTGTTGTTTTGCCACAAGTTGGCACTCAACAATGCCAACTTGGCAGCCACATCATCCAAGCCATAACGGACCAATCCGTGATAAATAATATAATTGACATAGGGTATGATGGCACCCCTATACTGCAAATATTTTGGCTCTCTCAATCCATTGTTGTTGGGTTTGCCTCTTTTGCCAAACTCCATACTGCTAGCAATCAAGGTCGGCACGGCATAGTCTGTCCAAAACTTTTTTTTGTGCAACAAATTGTTGACAATGAGCGACAGTTTGCGAGAACTGTCCACCGCATTGCAAATCAACACATAAAACGAGGTGGCACCTACGGCTCCACGCCCAGGCCATTTGAGCGAGACATACCGGTTGGTGTGCAAGCCCAATTTTTCATTCCAAAGCACTTCGTTGATTTTCTTTTTGAGTTCGCACCAAGCATTTTGGTACTCGCTCCCGTTTTCTCCATACACGCTCGCCATTTTGGAAACGGTCTCCAATGCAAGCAATTTGATACAAGACATATCAAGACTGTACATAGGTGCGGTATCTCTCTTTTCTTTGAGCGGAGAGTCTTCCCATTTGTACGCCACCTCTGTCTTGACGCCGTTGTCGGTAGCCACCAAATCTGCATTGGGGGCGTATCTCTCTTTGAGTTCTATATACAAAGACTTCAAGGACTTCTTGTCATTGGAGTGACAGAACATATGCCAAACGGCTAGCACACTAAAAAGCTTGTCTCCAATGGTGTATTTGAGTTGCTTTTTGGCATACTCAACACCGCCTGCAAAACAACCAAGCAAAGCAGTACAGTTTTCTTCTAGACCGTCAATATCAAAATAGTTGTCCAATTTGGTGCGTTTGGGGCTGTAAATCTCTTGCATCAAAAATGGATAATACATTCTTGCCCAGTGGATACTATTGAGCATTTTTTCGGTGGCAGAACCCAAGGCACCCGTGCCATAAGTCTTGTCCACACCGTACCGTGTCTCCGCACTTTGAATTTTGCTAATCACTTGCGACAACTCAGGAGGCATAGAATCAAACTGCTCAGTATCACTAATGGTGGCATATACATAGACGCTGGGCTGTTGCTTGTTGATGATAAACTCCATAATCGCCTCGTTGAAAGCACCATTGGCACTATCCACCGGCTTTGAGTAACTCTTGGCAACAAAGTACTCCATTTCGTCTTTGCCCTCAAAATGCACCCTGTACCTATCCCTAAACTCAGCGTGCGTGTCCGTCAAGTGAATACTCCCAGGAACTATCCCCGTATATGGTGCACGACCCAACACATTGCCACCCTCAATAGAAAGTTCGCCCGGCCACTTGTAACAAGGATAAAAAATGATTCTAACACGCAATTTCTTGCGTGCTGTCACTTGCAACAAAATGCTCTTCTCATTTTGTTTGACCCATTTGGCAGAGAGCGGCCCGCTTGCAAAATGGGCAAAATAACCATCTTGTGTATTGGCACACCCAGACCCTAGCCTTGTATTGAGGTCATCATTATCAAGCCACTTTTTGCCATCAAAGTAGCAAACTCGGATACCCCAAAGCGTACCGTGCAATCCAATCAACATGGCACCATTGATGGCACCATAGTCAAAACCAACCCCTTGCATATACTTGCTGGGGAACTTTATTTTTTCTAGTGGCAC
>WQZE01000186.1 GCA_009780875.1 Bacillota bacterium
TAGCGGGCGAACGAAGTTCGCCCCTACATAAATGTGGGTGCAAAGGATGAATGTGGTGCAAGGATGAATGTGGGTGCAAAGATTGCGTTGGTGTAAAAAATGTGGAACACAAGATGCGTGTGTTGTGCCCAATACCAATGTCATATATGTATGGGTGGTTGCATAGATATATAGATAAAAGGGTGTGGTGTATGGGTGTGTGCTGGATTTCTTTTGTTGTGAGGGTTGCGGGGTGTTCAAATCAATTGTGTTTTGGTAGTGCTTGGGGTGTTCCATTAAAGTCTCTATTGCTGTGGGCAGTGCTGGGGGTTTATCAGCACAAACTCAACAAAATAAATGGAGGGCTCCAAGAGTGCTGCCAGTGAACGGGGTGATGGGCATACGCAAGGGTAAAAAATGTGAATTTGTTGTTAAATTTAAAAAAATTATGCAAAAATGATAAAAATTGTTTGACAAAGATGGTTGGAAAGTTGTATACTTATTGTAAATAAATTATATATTTTTAACCACAAATTGGAAACAATTTGTTCACAAAAGAAGAAACTCAATAACACAAAAGAGAAGAGATGGAATAATATGAAAAGAGGATAGAAAATGATGAAGGCGAAGAATCTTTTTTGTAGATTTGCGTTGTTGGTTCTGCTTGGGGCAGGATTGGCAACAAGTTTTTTGACACCGATGATTGCAAACAACGCATCGGGTGGGCTGGGCAGACAAGGTAGATTTGTTGCCAGTATGTATGCTAGGGATTTGCAAATTGGGGATTATATTGATTCTATGGCAAGGTTCAATGGTAGGGACCAGGCTTTTAGGGTCATTGCAAAGGATGAGCAAGGGGTGATGCTCCGCTCAGAATATGTGGTGACCAAATCCAAAACGGACGGGGATGCGTGGACTGACCTTGCATATAGCAACACGGGCGTCACCAATGAGGTGCCCGGTGGAGACCAAAGGATTCTTATCAATGAGTGGGCGGTGCAAAGAACAAGCCCCGATGCTACGGGTACGGACACTTGGAGTCGTGCGGAGAATGGTTCCAACTATTGGGAGCAGTCCAATATTCGTGCGTGGATGGAGGATGCGTACCAAAAGGAGAACTTTAACAACCCGGGTACAAACAATGCCTATGTTGACGAGCCGCTTGTCAGGCAGCCCTTGGCTTGGATGGATGTGTCTTGGCGTGTGACAGGTGAGACAGCATTTGTGGGCAATGGGAGCACTCCCAAGGTCATTATGAGTGACCTACCTACGCCCACCAGGGCAGATATTGCGGTTTATGGACGCAAAAAAACGGGTGAGTGGATTGGGACAGCGGAGACAACGGAGGGTTTCAAGTCAAGTTTTGGACATACGACCAAACCCACAAGGTTCCCTGCCAAAGATGAAAACGGCGTGAGTATCAACTGGGTGTATACCGATGTCAGAAACAACCCCAAGCAAAAGATTGATATGATATATCAAAACAATCCATACTATGAGCCATTGGACAGATTGTTTTTGGCACCGATGGACATTATGATGCGTGATGAGGTGCAGGCTTTGAAAAATCGCAATGGCGGACCCATCACGCAGGCGTTGGATGTCAACAAAAATGCGGTAGAGAGTTTTTCTAGTTTGCCCGCACCTTATGTATCCGTAGGCACTTATGCAAGGGCGGGGTCCCATATTGTCAACTTTGATGCTACCGGCAACATTGTATTGAGAGCAAGTGGGGCAACAGATATCCCTACGGGCATTATGCCGTGTATGTATATCAAAAACGATGCCATCGTGACTTGGAACAAAAACGACCCACAAATCCAAGGTGAGACCAAGCAATACAAGAGATATGGTCTCAATGGTTTGGCACCCACCGCACCCGTTTTTGGTACGGCGGAAGATTTGACAGCACAAGTGGGCGAGAGTTTTGATTATGTGCCCATCCTCAATACAACGGATGGTGATTTGAGTCTTGTCAGCGGTGCTCTGCCCGACGGCGTGAGCATTGACAACGGTATCAATCCAAGGGCTATACCACGGCTTGTGGGCACGCCTACCAAAAATGGAGTTTACAATTTTGTGCTCAAAATGGTCAACAACTTTGGCTCAGACACGAGTGAGGAGTACAGGGTGACCGTAGAAAAAGGTGCACCAGTGACGCCACCAAGCCTGCCTGCGTTGACCGCCAAGGTGAATCAAACGGTGGGTGATATCAAAGGACAGGTGACGGACAGCAAGTGGACGATTTTGGAGGATGATGGTTTGGTTTTTGACCAAACAGGGGAGACCCAGATTTCGGCGTTGTACAACCCAGACCCCACAGAGTACAATGACAACAATTTGAGTCTCACGGTCAGGGTTTCCGCAGGGCAACAAGCGGCACCCGGTGACCCGCCAACATTATTGGACGGGCAAGTGGGTCGGAGCACCCAAGACATTGTCATACCAGACAATGACAACGGATTTTTCAGCATCCTTGATGACATTACTTTTGACAAGGTGGGGGACGCAGAAGTCACATTGGCATACAACGAGGACCCTGCCAATTTTAGTGACTGGACAACCAAAGTCCGTGTTACGGTCGCCAAAGGTGCACCCAAAACGCCCACAGAGGAACAAATTGCCGTGGTGAGAGACCTTGATTTGCGGTCTTCTTGGGGGCAAACGGCAGAGGTTGTGAGTGGCAGATTGCCGCTCTCGTGGGATTTTATTGCAGTGACAGACCCATTTTTGGAGTTGAGCCCCACGGATGCGGAGGGGGAGTTGGTGCCACTTGAAATCCCTGCACTTTTTAATGATGACCGTGCCAACTATCTTGACAACACCAGCGTGACCATCCCGGTCAAAGTGAGCAAAGGGCAGCAAAGTGCACCTACGGTGGTGTTCCCTGATATCAATGCATCCTTGGGGCAAAGATTGGCGGAGATTGCCGACCAATTGCCAAGCCAAGAGTTTGTTTTTGAGAACCCAAACTTTGTGTTGGAACAAAGCGGCGAGGTGCAAGTGTCCGTGTTGTACAACACAGA
>WQZE01000187.1 GCA_009780875.1 Bacillota bacterium
GCCGACACACCCGAAATCGTGAGTGCAATCTCCACATTTTGCAACACCGTCAAATGAGGTATAAGATTGTAAGATTGAAAAACAAACCCCACCCTTTTGTTGCGGTAGTCATCCCATTCTCTGTCCTTGAAATCCTTGGTAGATTTGCCCTCAATGACAAGGTAACCGCTTGTATACTTGTCCAATCCGCCAATAATGTTCATTGTGGTTGTTTTTCCACAACCCGATTGCCCCAAAATGGCAACAAACTCCGAACGCCTAAACTCGCAAGACAATCCATCCACCGCACGCACTTTGTTTTGCCCTAGATGATAATCCTTTACGATATCTTTTAACTGTAACAATGCTCCTCCTACAAACCGACACACAGGGCATCAAGGCTTGATTTGCACCAAATACAAAATCATTCTCCTCTGTTTTTTTGTCTTTGACAAAATCAAAGGAAAATCACATTTTGATTTGCTTGGCGTATCTACACACCTACTCTATGTATTATACCACAAAAACCAATATTTGTAAATCAAAATCAAAAGACTTGCCCCTTTTGCAAAAGGCAAGCCTCTCTTTTGATGGATTATATTTTGGTGATTCCCTCAAAATCAATATGATTGCAACTTTGCAAAAAGGCGTAGGTGGTAGAATCCATTTTGCACCCCACAAACTTTACGCCTTTGAGATTGAGTGATTTGAACATTGTATTCTCAAACTCACAATCTTCAAAAATGACATTTTTGAAAGTGGTAGAAAAAAAGTTGCCATTACTGATTTTGCCTTTTATTTTGACATCAAGCATCTTGGACGCCCTGAACTCAACGCTGTCCATCTTGACATCCACAAAATCACATTTGGAAATAGAACTAGCCTTGAACTCCGCTTTGACAAGTTTTGATTTTGAAAAATCATTGCCGCCCAAATGACACGCCTTGAAAGAAGCACCCGAAAAATCCACACCGGAAAAATCACAGTTGGTTATGTGTGCACCCGCAAACTTTGTGTCACGCAAGTCTGCATTGTCAAACTGTGTCGTTTTGATAAGATTTGCCTTGAAGTTGGTCCCTGATAACTCCGCATTCGTAAATTTGCAACCGCTAATATTGGAACAACTAAAACGCCCGCCTGAATTTTTGAGTCCGCTAAAATCATTGTTTTTCCAATTGGCAAACCCCATATCAAATTTGGCACTTGATTTTGAATCTTGGGATGATTCTTTGCCTTGGGAATCTTTGGTTTCTTGTTCATTTTGAGTATCAATGATTGCATTGTCACGCAATGCATCCATCACATCATCCTCATCTTGCAAAAAATAACCAATTTCTTTTCCAAATTGTTTGGCGATTTTATCCAGTGCGAAAATATCAGGCATACTGTCCCCCAGTTCCCATTTGGACACCGCTTGCGAACTCACGCCAAGCAAGTCCGCCAACTCACCTTGTGTCGTACTATTTTGTTTGCGTAGGTTGGCAATCTTTTGCCCTACTATAATCTCATTTGCCATTTTTCTCTCCCCCTGCTACCAATCTTTTTGATTGATGTTTAATGTATTTATATTTTACCACATTGTTTTGCAATTGTCAAGTGATTTTTACAACTATTGGTAGAATTTTTAAAAATAATTTTTATAAATTCTGCTTTTAATTGAATTTTTTGCAAAATTGTGTCCTTGCAAGAAAAAATACCACCCAAAAGTGATATTTTTTGCCCACTGTTTTATATGCACCAAGCGTTGGTTGTATGCAAGACAATTATTTTTTATTTGACTCCAACAATTTGTACAAAATCCTTGATTCCAAACACCTTGGTGACCAGGGTTGCCACCAAAAATACCATACAAACCGCCGCCCCACCCACAAAGAGCGACCATACATCTGTCAACAACGGAGACAACAACGCTTGACACAACCAACCAACGGCACCACTCACGCCCACCACAAGCAACAGTCTCACAAAAAAAGTTTTCTCCCCTTGAATCAAAATACCTTTTTTTCGGATATACACAATATTGCAAAGTGCGGCAAACGAATAAAACACGACCGTAGCAATCAAAATACCATAGATACCGTACCACACCATCAAAGAGTATCCAACAATGCATTTGAGCACAGCACCTATCCCCAAAAACAAGGTGGGCAGTGTAGGTTTGCCCACCCCTTGCATAACAGCCGTGGAAATTTGCAAAAGCGAAATATAGACAACCACAATACTAAGAATACGCAACAATTGCACCCCTTGCACCATCTCTTGTGGGTCCAACCCCTTGTTGTACAAAACTTGCATTATCTCCCGAGCAAACAACAAAAGCAAAAGAGCAACAAGGCTTGAAAAAACGCAAGCAAAACGATAATTTTGAAAAACATCTCGCACAATGCCATCGGCAGGCTTCTCCTCTGCATTATCCTTTGACTTGCTTTCTTCTTGTGACAAATCGTCTTGATTATCTTTGTCTCCTACTTTTTTGGACTTGAATTCTTTGGCTATTTTGGGCATCAGTGCCACGGCAAGTGCCATTGTAATGACCACCGGCATATTGACAAGACTGCTCACGGGTCCATTGATGACGCCAAATTGTGCGGTGGCGTTTTGGATAGCAAGCCCCTTGCCCATCAAAAACCGAATCACCACAAAACTATCCAACAACTGCACCATAGGCAATATCAGGGCTCCTATGGTGATGGGGAGTGCAAACTTGCATAGTTTTGACAAAATACTTTTGGTAGAAAGTTGCACTGTATCCGTGTCTTTTGTGTACTGAGATGCGTCCAATTCGGACATATCCATCTCAATCGCCATCTCGCTTGCCAAAATATGCTTGTCCTTTGCATACAAGACCGCCCCCTTTGCAAATCCGTTTTCTTGGGGGCTTTGCTCCTTGTTGCCTTTCGCTTTTTTTCGTTGCTTGTGTGTGACTACCTGCTTGGATACCAAGAGTATCAAAAGTGAACCAAACTCTGCAACCGATACACCAATCAAGCCCCCGAGTACGCCATATTCCACTCCAAA
>WQZE01000188.1 GCA_009780875.1 Bacillota bacterium
ATATGAGGGTAATAGTTGATAATAGATTTGACGAGAAATTTGTAAGAGAATGGAACAACCGTAAACCAGATTTTGTAGCACTAATGAGGAGAGCGATTGCGGATATAAATAATTTGTTAAAAGATTTGCAGGATAGCCTTAGGGATAGCATTGAATTTGGGGTTTTGAAAGACAGTGGTTTATTGAGTGGGATTCGGAAGGTAGGTTTTTGGGAGAGGCTCATTATTGCCTATCACAAGGACAAGGAGTCTGTTAAAAGTTTTCAGTGGTGTGATATTGAACAAATGATTTTAGAAACAGTGGTTCGTACTCAAAAACAATATAAGCCTAAGGAAGATGCAACAGTAACAAAAATGCAGTCTACTAATAGAGTGGGCAATAATGTACAATGGTGGATGGATAGATTTTATTTTTTGGTAGATATTCAAAGGAAGTCAAAAACAAGTAAGAACATATGGGATATACTGCGCAGCGAATTGAAGCAATTTGAAGAGCAATTTTGTGCCTATTTGAAATCACAGTTATGTGGCAAAGAAATCAAAGCCCAAGATTTTGAATATTTGTATAATTATAATGCACATAGACTTTTTGATTTGGTAGTGCACAATGAAAAGGGTGATTCTGAAAATTTTGATAAAGTGAGCCAGGTCCGGATAGATGAGGTAGAGCGTGTCTTAACCCAGTATTATCGTAAACAGGCGTGGATTGCGACAATGAGTTTTAATTATACGGTGCCCATTTATATAGACAAAACAAGCGGGATTCACAATGTACACGGAAGAATCTGCACAAATGAGGTAAATTGTAAAACTTGTAAGGGTAGTGGCATTGTATTTGGATTGGATGATGGTGAAGTGTGGGGTAGTGATAACAAAGGGGACTTTGGAATGAGAAAATTCTCCAAGACATATAGGACGCTAGTGTCTCCCAATGATGGTGTACACAAAATATTGCCTAACAAGGGCAACGAAGTTGTTATCAAATTTTTTGGACACTCTTTGGCAAAAGCGGATTATGCTTATTTTCAAGGTATTTTTGATTACTATGATATTTATGGCAATAGCAATGTTTCTTTGGTGTTCTTCTACAATTCTATCAGAGATAGTAGGGTGGTGCCTTGGATAGAGAGTGAAATGGTGGATGCGGTTTATAGACTCATCAATGAATATGGGCAAAATAATATTGGTGGCAATAAAGGAAAAAACTTGTTACACAAGTTGCGGTTGGAACAAAGAATCAAAATTCAAGATGTGAGGTTTAGGGCTGTGGAGAGTTTGTCAGCAAATGAACGAATCGGTGTAGGCAGTAGGTTGCACAAAATAATTCAAGAATACAGTAGGACAAGAACAAGCAATAAAAAGAGACAAGCATAATTCTATTTTTTATGACACAAAAACCAACACAAAACACAAAACTCATTCAGTCCCTTGTGCCACCACTACCACAGTATGAGCGGGTGGCGGGGGTGTCTAGGGAGATGGGGGTGCCACTTTTGCGAGCGGAGGTGGGGCAGTTTTTGCGTATGATGGTGGGGGTGCATAGGCCGGGGAGTATTTTGGAGATTGGTACGGGTGTTGGGTACAGTGGGCATATTTTGTTGGATAGGGCGGATGCGGGGTGTCGGTTGTGTACTGTGGAGTTGGAGGAGGATAGGGGCAAGCGGGCGAGGGAGTTGTTTTATGAGAGCGGGTTTGGGGACCGGGTGACCGTGTTTTTGGGGGATGCCAAGGACATTGTGCCCAATATGAGCGGGCGGTTTGATTTGATTTTTATGGATGGGCCCAAAAGTTGCTACTATACATTTTTGCCAGATTTTTTGCGAATGCTAAACAAAGGGGGTTTGCTGATTTGCGACAATGTCCTCTTGATGGGCAACATTAGTGGAGACAGTGGCGTGACCAAGGAGAGCACGCTGATGCGAAATATGCGTGCCTTTTTGAGAGAGATACAAAAGCCGCCGTGGCTGAGCAGTGTGCTTGATGTTGGGGATGGCGTGAGTGTGTCGCAATTGCTCTAAGAATTTTGGACTTGTTGTTATTTGTTTTTGAGGTGTAAGTGTGAGACCTTTCATCATTTTAATTATTCACTGGCGGTCAAGCCGTTGTGTTGGATATTTGAGATGGTGAGGGCATGTCCTAATTTCTCCAAGCATTTTGGGATGGGTCTCATTTGTTTTGGGCGTATAAGTGTGAGACCGTTGTTTGTATCATTTGGAGTGATTGGATTGTTTCCATTTTTGTGGGGCATGAGCGTAGTGCTTTGGTTGACTGCATTCTTGGGTGCAGAGATGCAGTTTCTATTGTTTATTGTTTGTCAAGGATTCGTACAAATAAACAATTAAAAAAATTTTGGATGTGATTGATTTAAGGACTCCCATTTGTCACTAATCGTGTGATATAATGTGAGTATGGGATATATCAATGATTTTTTTGGACAAAACAAATTTGCTGACAAAGCCAAGAGTTTTTGGGATTTTATCACGGGCAGGAGTTTCTGGCACGAGTGGGTGCACGGCGGTGACGCCAAGAAGGCTCATACAATCAATAAGAAAAAGAAAAATGTAGAATTGGGATTGAGCAAGGAGCATTGCCCCATTTGTCTCAATTTGCACGGGTGTTGGTTTGTTGGGAGCAAATCGCCAATACAGCCGTTGCACAAATATTGTCACTGTGCTTTTGTCAAAATCCCAACGCCTGTGGGTGGATTTGGTGTGATAGCACAATGTGATAGGAGAAAATTTGTAGAGTATATTTTTAATCCAGACTCCGCAAAAGGAGAGCCCAAGGGCGACTTTTTCAGGAGACACGGCTACACAATAGACGATGTGGATTATATGATGGGTGAGTATGAGAGGCAAGCAATACAAATATATGGGAGTGGGGAGTATGCATTGGGAAAACTGGATGCCTTTGGGCAACGAATAGATATGTGGTTTACGCTCCCCAATCGCAAAG
>WQZE01000189.1 GCA_009780875.1 Bacillota bacterium
AAATTCCATCGCCAAAGCATTTGCTTTTTCGTTTTGCGTGATGAGTTTGACACGCCCAATGGAGGTTTTGAGTTGTTCTTTGGGCACAACCGCCGTAGAGGAAAAAGAGGTAGGAATAAACTGCCTATGATTGAGATACTCACCTTCTAGCAAGACAATCGTTATTTTTATATGCTCGGCGTCTATCAAAATAGCACTCTTGTCCACCAAAATCTTGACAACATCTAGCGTGCTTCCAATGCTCCTCACCGCCTCTTTGAGTGCCTTGGCGGGCACAACAAAGGAGGTATTTTTGATGGTGGACTTTTCCAATTTTTTGCTCATCTTGGCAAGGCGGTATCCATCCAAGGCCACTCCCGTCACCACCTTGTCATCAATCTCCATACAAATCCCACGGAGTATGGGGCGTGCATTGTCAATGCTTGCACAAAATTCTATCTTGTCCACCAAGTCGCACAACTCGCTGCTCACAATCTCAAATTCACTCGTTTTGTCAAACACTCTGGATATCGGATAATCATTGGAGTCAAAGCAAGTCGCTTCCACCACATTGTCGCCATACTTGATGGTCATTGTGTTGTCGCTCACCACAATGTGCACCTGCATATCACCAATCAAACTACATAGGTCGCAAAAAAATCTGCCCTCAACAACGGTAGAACCCTCCACCTTGACATCTGCACCCAATCTCTTGTCAACGGTCATCTCCCTGTCCGACGCCGTAAAGGACACCACGCCCTTGCTCGCAACCACTTTGATACCGTTGAGTATGTCATCAGGAGATGCCCCACTCACCACGCTTTTGAGTTTGCCCGTCGCCTCTTTTAGGTCAATCCCGCTACAAATAAACTTCATATCCACCTCATCTCGCACAAATTGACTCTTTTGCCAACTTGTGCCATTGTCTCCTACTAGTATACCACAATTTCGTGCCACTCAATTGTGTTGAACGCTTGATTACACTTGATTTTTGCAACACTTCTTTCAAACACTTTGTTTTTATTGTGATAATTATACCACAATTTCGTGCCACTCAATTGTGTTGAATGCTTGATTACACTTGATTTTTGCAACACTTCTTTCAAACACTTTGTTTTTATTGTGATAATTATAACATAACGCAAGAAATATGTAAAGCAAATGAGGCAATTTTTGCAAGAGTGTGAAAAAAGAGTGTCAAAAAAAATCCTCTCCACCATAAAGGCGGACAAGATTTTTTTGATAGCCACGCACTCCCCTTGCAACCACCTCAATGGCTCCCCTGTCTCACAGCGTCCACCACGGATTGCTTGCCAATACGCAAAAGCGGTATCCACACGCCCAAAGCAATGGTGGCAAGTACGCCGGCAAACAGCACGCCATAATGCCAAAGCCTTGGGACGAACCCTCCAAAGTACCCCGCAAAGTTTGCACCACTAAACCCAAATACAAAATGCATCATCAGGTTCATTGCCACGGCACCCACCACAAAAGTGAGCAGTGATGCAAAAAGATTTTCAACGGCATACACCCCGAGCACATCTTTGCCACTTGCACCCAAGGACCGCAAAATTCCAATTTGTTTTTTGTTGGCGGCAATCGTACTGGCAGCAAAATAAAAACTCAACAACAATGTGACGCCCACAAAAATAGGGAATCCAATTTTGAGTGCATCCAACAGGTCTTTGCCTGTCCCCGCCATACCCTCTATCTCTTTGTCTCCAATGCTCGCAAATTGAGCACCGCTCATCGCCTGCCACGATTGTTGCACAAACGACTCACTACTTGGATAGAAAATTTTTTTCCAAAACCCCTCCCCAGAGACTTGATACTTGTGTCGCACATACCGCATATCCCTTGCTTTGTGTCCACTCTTTGCCACAATTGCGGTGCTGTACTTTGGCTCACTTCCTTGCGATACTTGGGTCTCAAAGTACCCTTTGTCCACGACCACCATATTGGCAGACACGGGTGCATAGGTGCGGAGCGGGCTGTTCTTGTCCCCCAAGACTTGGAGTTCATCATACCACTCTTTGGCACTCTGCACATTCATAACTGTCTCATAGATTCCCACAATGGGCGTCTGCACAATGCGTACGGTCTCCACGCTATCAAAAGTGTCTTTGTAGGCGATTTGCACAAGTGGTTCTTTGTCCAAAAAATCTTGCATTGAGCCACTTGCAATCTCTTGTGAATCTATGTTTTGTGGTCCCTGCACATATCCATACTGCTCATATGTGTTGTACAAAAAGTCACTGACCATCACACCGCCCTCAGCCCCAGGCTCACGCCCGGCAAGCAATCTCTTGGCATCTATTTGTGCAAAGTCATTGCCTCTCTCCCCATCCCACAAAACAACTTGGTTGATATACTCCCCCACATACAACGCCTCAAAGGGTGTGGACGGCATATCTGGGATTTTCCCACTCGGTGCCCGCACCATCGTGTTGCCCACCCCCCAAACCACCTTGCCGTACTTTTGGTACTCCTTGATTTGTTCCTCTGCAAAAAAAGCAAAAGGGTGTTTGCCATCACGAGTGACGATGCTAGATGGGTACTCCTCATCACTGCCATCTGCCCCAGGCAAGGTACTCTCTGTCCAATGGGGACGCAGCAACATTGTCTGCGTCTCCGTCTCAAAACCATACAACACATCCAACTGTTTGCGATTGGGCTCAAAAGAGAACAATACAAGCATCATCCCAATCATCCCCACAAACAATGCGGGCAACAAAGCGATTGCTACCAATCTCATCTTGTGCTTGCGTACAATCCCCAAACCCAGTTTGATTGCCCACAAGAGTGGTATACCGCTTTTTTTTGCTACCGCAAGATTGTGTTCCCTAGATACGACCTCTACACTTGCTTCCAATGTCGCCAAATCAGACGCACACTCATTGCTTGTGTCCGACACAATTTTCCCACTATCTAGTTTGATAATCCTATCTGCATAGCACGCTGCACGTTC
>WQZE01000190.1 GCA_009780875.1 Bacillota bacterium
CGAAACAAAGGCTTGTACAAAAGCGACACCACCAAAATTGAAACCACAATTTGCACCAAATTGAACAAAACACCCAACAACGCAATCTTGGCATCAAAAAAAATCAAATCCGCCCAAAAATACCCAAACAGCACGACCGACCCTGATGCAAAATAGGCTCCCAATTGTCTCCAATATATTTTTTTGAACCGATTCGTCAACAAGCCCGCCAACACGCCCTCCAAGAATTTGATGACCGCGCTGAAAGGTGCATACACGGCATAGCCACCCAGCAAATCCGCAGTCATAGACCCAAGCCCCCCAGCCACGCCCCCTACAATAGGACCAAACAAAAAAGACAACATCAAAATCACACTATCGCCCAAGTTGATATAGCCTGCTCCACTAGGCAAAGCAAAGGCCAAAAACTGTGTAGCCACCAATACAAGGGCTGCACCAAGTGCTGTATACACAATATGTTGCGTTTTTAGTTTTCCCATTTGACCTCTCGTTTCTTGCCCCCTGATGCCTCATAGACGGTGACTGTGCCACCGTGATACAACCCTATCATTATGCAAAGTACCTTGGATTCCGTGACACCGTGCATCCTCAGTCCACCAAAAAACCACCTCACACATTTGAACCACGGGCTTTTGTGACAAAGGGTGGTGTTCCATTACTGTATATATTGGACATCGTGTTTGCCAGAGCGGTGGTTCATTGACACCTTGCTTGTCACTCACCCTACAAGGCCTCTACCATTACCACCAGTTTTGCACTCACGCCTGGATACAATTTGACACTCACGCCGTGTTTGCCAATGGTTTTGATGGGGTCAGCGATAACAACCTTTTGCTTGTCAATCTCCACCCCTTGCTTTGTCAACGCATCCGCAATGTTTTGCGTGTTGATTGCCCCAAACAACTTGCCATTGGCACCCACCTTGACACCCACGGTCACGCTCATTTGCTCCACCTTTTTTGCCAACTCTTTGGCAGCCGCCAACTCCTCTGCTTTGTGGTGCTGTACCGCTTGTTGGTGTATTTGTGCCGCATTGACATTGCTACTGGTAGCCACATCAGCAAGACCATTTTTTATCAAAAAGTTGCGTGCATATCCATCCGCTGCCTCTTTGATTTCTCCCGCCTTGCCAAGCCCCTTGACATCTTTTTTGAGTAACACTTTCATATATTTATCTCCTAAAATATTTTTTTATCCAAAATAATAATCTTTGACTGCTTGATACTTCAACCCCTTGAAATTCACTTTGGCTGCAATGGTTGGACTGAGTTGCTGTACTTTGCCTAGGGCAAACTTGATTTTATCCATCTCCTCCACACAATCCTTTGCACGCACAAAAAATTGAGAGTTGATTTTATAGCGGGACAACTGTGTTTTGTTGCCTCGTTGTCCGCTTATTTTGAGCGACCGCTTGGGACAATGAACCTCTTCCATTTGTATGCTTGCCCCTAGACCTACAAGAACGCCATGCAAGTTGTGTGGTGTCCATACCTTGTAGGGATTGCGACCCGCAGACCGTATCTCCCCTTCAAGTTTTGCCCATCGGCCCATTTGATTGCACGGCAACATTGTCAAGTATCCATCTTTATCTTCTGTGCAAATCACATCCGCAAATTTTTTTACATAATTATTGGTGACCGCAAATTGTATGGACTCTTCACTAAATTTGTGCACATTGTGTCCCAAGATATCCAAAAAATTTAGATTGTGCTGTTCTTGCAACATCAAGGCAAACTAAGGCAAACTGCGGATATTTCTCCAAAAATAAATCTGTATTAGGCAGTCGCCCCCTTTCATCAAACTTTGGCAAGTCTACCTCACTTGTCTTGGCATACGCCTCTTTGAACTCTATGGTGTACACACTCAAATCATCCACAATCACCAAAGCACTATCCACGCCTCCATAACCACCTGCTTGTATCAGCCTTTGTTTCTTGTCTTGGTCATAGTACACATACCTTGCTTTCAATTGGTAGGAACTTAGCAAATTCTCTATTTCCCTAGGCTCAACACTCTGCCCTGTATAGGCATTGCAAAACTCCGTCAAGTCAAATAAATTTGCAAGAGTTTGTGCGTATACACATTCACTAAAAATTGCAGATTGGATATTATTGCCCAAATCAAAACTTCGCTTGATTTGATGAACAAGTGCTGGACATTTTGCTTGCAACGCATCCCACACAATGTTGTGCCTTTTGGTAGCACACTCCCACAATGTACTTCTTTCCATTTTGTTCAGCAAGACCTTGATAGGCGGTGCATCATAAAAACGCACCATCAAGTCTTTTTGATTTTTTGACAATGGAACCACTTGACTATTTGTGCTCACTGACACCCCCAAACAAATGATTGCTATGCACAAAATCAAAGATATCCCGGCTCTCATCGCCTACACCCAAAACACGCAACAGTTGTGCATTGATTTGTGTGCGAAATTTTTTCGGGAATTTGATATTTTCTTGAACCCCCACATTGTTTTTGGTGACAATACAAGCTTCTTCTAATTGTCTCATCTCGTTGCACATATTTTGCAACCATTCTTTTTGCGTAGAATCCAACAAGTCAAAGAAAATAGGCACTGAGCACAACAATCCTTTTGAATAGGTAATGCCACCATCAAACATTCGCCAATACCAATAAGCAAAAGACGAATTGATAAGACAATACACATAACTATACGCATCTATATTGTCAAATACAAGCTCTGTCACACCGCCTCTTGCAAGTTTGCGACTAGACGCTGTGGTAAAATATCTACAAGTATTGGGTACAAAGATTTTGTATGCTCCACTTGTGCAAATCAAATCGTTTATTGTCCCTTTTGCTTTTGCCGTCCAAGTCTGATAAACTCTTTCTAATTCTTTATGGCATTTGCAATAACGCTCCTTGCCAAGTTGAATCACTTGTTTTTTCTCTCCAAGATATTGATGCAAGATACTTGTGTC
>WQZE01000191.1 GCA_009780875.1 Bacillota bacterium
ACGAGACCGAGGCCGCTTTTGTGGAGGGTGTGGATGTCTATGCCTTTGAGACGCTCGTACAAGTTGGCGAGTTTTTGCAATGTGAACTTGAAAAGCAACCCGTTTGTAAAAAAGATATCAGCAGTTGCATCAAGCAAGAGCGTTCGGATTATGATTTCAAGTTTGTCAAAGGTCAGTTTGTAGCCAAAAGAGCCTTGGAGATTGCGGCAAGTGGTGGGCACAATGTTTTGATGATAGGTCCTCCTGGTGCGGGCAAAACCCTTTTGGCACGATGTATCCCCAGTATTTTGCCCGACTTGACCGTGGACGAGGCATTGGAGACCACCAAGATTCATAGCGTGGCGGGTATGCTGTCTGAGGAGAGTGGCATTGTGCTCAAAAGACCTTTTCGGAGCCCGCACCATACGGCAACGATGATTGCCTTGGCAGGCGGAGGTGCCCAAGCAAGACCGGGGGAGATTAGCCTGTCACACAATGGAGTTTTGTTTTTGGACGAACTTTTGGAGTATCCACGGCACACGCTAGAAATCTTGCGACAACCGCTAGAAGACAATATGATAACGATTTCTAGGGCGGCAAGAAATGTGGAGTATCCGGCAAGTTTTATGTTGGTGGCAAGTATGAATCCTTGTCCGTGTGGGTACTATGGGAGCGAGACCACGGAGTGCAAGTGCACGCCCGCACAGATTGCCAAGTATATGGCAAAATTGTCAGGACCCTTGCTTGATAGGATTGATATCCATCTAGAAGTAGACAGCGTGACCTATGATGAGTTGTCACAAAGGGGCGATGCAGAGCCCTCACACGCAATCAAAGAGCGAATCAACAAGGCACGAGGGACGCAACTACGCCGCTATGGCAACACCAGTAGGGCGGGGAGTGGTGTATACTGTAATGCAAAAATCTCCAATCAAAGCGTCAAGGAGCATTGTGCTTTGGACAGTACGGGGGAGGCAATCATCAAGCAGGCGTTTGACAATCTCAAATTGTCGGCTAGGTCGTATATGCGGATTCTCAAAGTAGCAAGAACGATTGCGGACCTTGATGATAGTCAGAGCATACAACCCATTCACATTGCCGAGGCGATTCAGTACCGCAGTTTGGACCGCAAATATTGGCAATAGCGTGGTGTGTGTGAAAGTGCCGTGTGAGATGGTTGATAGGGATGATTGGCAAGAGGATGACAATGGAAAAACAAAAGGCATATTTATGGCTGTCACTTGGGCAACTGACGCACAAAAAAGCTCAGGCACTGATGGACTTGGCGGGCGGTATAGAAAGATTGTACACCGAGTTTGAAAACATTGCAACGACACGAGCATTTTTGTCTCTCAAAATATCCGACGAAAAAAGGGCGATATTGCAAAGGTTTAGAGACAATGATTATTTGCAAGCACGGCTGAGTGCCTTGGACAAAATGGGTGTGCAAGTTTTGGATTGTGAGAGTGAGGCGTACCCAGAGGCTTTGCACAATGTGGATTCACCACCGCTTGTGTTATATGCCAAGGGGGATGTGCAGTTGCTCAAAAGTCCGTGCGTTGCCGTCGTGGGGACAAGGCACTGTACAAGATATGGCCAAGAAAGCACCAAACGGATTGCGAGAGATTTGTGCGATTGTGGGGTGACCGTGGTGAGCGGATTGGCAACGGGGATTGATACCTATGCACATACAGAGACCTTGGAACAAAAAGGCAAGACCATTGCTGTTTTGGGTGGTGGTTTTTTGAGGATAAGTCCCAGTAGCAATACAAATCTTGCCAAGCAAGTGGCAGCCTTTGGCTTGTTGTTGTCCGAGTATCCGCCCGAGAGTGAGAGTCTGAGTTTTATGTTTGTGATGAGAAACCGCATTGTTGCGGGGATTTCTGAGGGCGTCGTGGTGGTGGAGAGCGGCATCAAAAGCGGTGCAAACATCACCGCAAATATGGCTTTGGAAAACGGTAAAACCGTTTTTTGTGTGCCAGGGAATATCAACAGTCCGCAGTCAATGGGCACCAATGCAATGATAAAAGAGGGTGCCACCCTTGTGACCAATGGGTTTGAAATTGCGGAGACTTTGGGGTTTGCCAAAAAAAATAATGCCAAAGAATGCAAAATGACCCCTTTGGCACTTGACTTTTTTGAGCAAAAGGTATACAATCTACTACAAATGGGCAAAACACATTTTGATATTTTGATTGAAAAAATGGAATGCAGTGTCAGAGAACTGACGGTCATCTTGTCCACAATGGAAATAAAAGGGATAGTGCAAAAATTGCCAAGTAATTTTTATGCACTGACCAACCAAAAATGAAAAACTTGCTACTGGGTAGCAAAAGCGGAAGTGTCTTATGAGATTAGTTATTATTGAGGGTGTCGGAAAAAAAGAGACCATAGAAAAATATTTGGGTCCTGGGTACCAAGTGTTTGCCACCAAGGGGCACATAAGGGATTTGCCAGCCAAACAGTTTGGCGTGGACATCAAAAAGAACTTTGCACCCAAATATCAAATTATGGAAGACAAAACGCAAATTGTGCAGGACCTCAAAAATCGTGCAGAAAAGGCGGAAGAGATTTTGCTTGCGACCGACCCGGACAGGGAGGGGGAGGCGATTTCTTGGCATTTGTCAAAAATTTTGGGTATTGAAGAAAACGCACAATCTCGTATTGTGTTCAATGAGATTTCCAAAAAAGCGGTGCAAAATGCCATCAGTCATCCAAGAGCGATTGACATCAATTTGGTGGATGCACAGCAAGCAAGGCGTGTACTTGACCGCATTGTGGGGTACAAGTTGTCTCCCGTGCTTTGCAAAAAAATCCAAAACAAGTTGAGTGCGGGGCGTGTGCAATCCGTGACGCTCAAATTGGTGGCGGATAGAGAGCGAGAGATTTTGGCATTTGTGCCAGAGGAGTATTGGACATTTTTCAGCGTACTCTCACACGATGAGAACGGCAAGCCGCT
>WQZE01000192.1 GCA_009780875.1 Bacillota bacterium
AATTGCTCTCATTGTCCAAAATCAACACCGTGTCGCTAGCATCCAGACACACAAATTTTGTGATAACAATGTCCAAATCCAACACAAACTCGGGATTTGGATTGCTACCAAAGTCGCTCACTACAAAAGATAGCAACTTGCTACTTTTGCCGTTGTTGTACCCATAATCTGCCACAAAAAGTCGCTCATTGGCAAATTGCATATAAGATGGTGATGCAAAAAAGTGGTAACTCATCTCATCGGTAATCGGTGTCATATCGTACGGCGTGCGTACTTGTGCCACTGCACCTGTTTGCAAGTTGGTCGGGGTATCCGAAAGGGATTTTTGGGCTTGGATGCTTTCAAAAGCAAGGTTGCCAAAAGCACCCAGCATCCAAGCAAAAACCGACAAAATAATTGAACAAAAGACAAACTTTTTCATAATACTACCATTATACCACTTTTTCCAAAATTTGTAAAATAAATTTTAACAATTTGTAAAATATTTGCAAACTTTATATGAGCAAAAAATGCACAATAGTTTTGGTATAATCATCACAAGAAAAGCAAAGGTAGAGATAGAAGGTTGTAAAATCAATTGTAATAAAACATTCACCACAATTGAGTGGAACGAAATTTTGGTATAATCATCATAAGAAAAGCAAGGTTAGAAATAGAAGGTTGTAAAATCAATTGTAATAAAACATTCACCACAATTGAGTGGAACGAAATTGTGGTATAATCCTCTTTTGGAATGGGAAAAATCCCATCGTGTTATTTTTTTTGTTGGGGTTATCTTTTGTTGCACTTGCTATACTCGTGTTTTTGGTGGCTAGGACAAGGGTGACCAATGATTGGACAGCATTGCAACGCAAGATAGAAGCACTGGGGCAAGACTGCGGTGCTATTTTTGCGTATTATCAAAAAGAGACTGCATCCAAAGGGGTGGCAAAAAAAAGATATAAAAAAAGAGTCTCGCAAGGAGATATGCTAGCGTGGAGTGATTTGGAAAAATCCAAGTTGTTTTGTCTGTTGAGTGATGAGCACAAGGTGCAAATTTTCAAACAAAGGGCACGCATAGATGTACAGCAAGAGCGATTGGATTTGGCGTGTTTGGGAGACTTTGTGTATATTCACGAGTTGATGAGTTTGGCAAAGGGTGCGTTGTTTGTGCAGTATCAAGGGGTATTGTCTGACAATGGGGTTGTGTTTGACTTGGATGGATATGAGGGGTGGTACAACAAGCGTTTTGTGGACTTCGTGCGTTGTATTTATCAAATGGAGAGTGCTGTGTGTAACAATCTCAGACCGTGGTTGTCAAGCCGGGCGGATTTGCAGTGGATGCGTTTTGTGCAGTGTGTGCAAAGGGGTGAGAGGTACCAAAGTATTGTGTATGCCAACGGTCACGGGTACAGCAGTGTCCTGAGTAGACGGCAGGTGTATGACCGAGGCGGTGCCTATTTTGCGTCTGTTGCGGTGGATGAAAAAAGTGCGTGCGTGTATAGCAATGCCAAAAAATGTGGAGGCGTTTGTTTTTGGAGTGCGGTGTGTGAGGGTGTGGAGATTGACATACAGGCCTTTGTAAGCACCTAAAAATTTGCAGGAGAGGTGAGGTCTTGTGGAGATGGTGCCAAAGGATATGATTTTAGGAGATTGTTTTTGTGCAACAAAACAAAGATAGACAAAAAAATCACCTATCAATGGGTGGTGGAACTGGATTTGGTGCTTGGCTACAAGCAAGAAAAAAAGGAGGGGGTGTCTATCTTGTATGTACAAAGACCCAAGGGTTTTATTGCTTTGTGTGCACTGAGTGAGATTTGCAAATGGGAGGTGTTTGGCAACAAAATTGTGTGCAGCGGAGAAAGATGGCTGACCAAAGAGGCGTTGGATGTGTTGGATTTTGCGTTGTGTACGCATAGCAACTTGGCGGTACTTGCTTTGATGTGCGTCAAGTGGTCAGGCGTCGTCATAGAAAAAGAATATTGGTACAATATTTTTGAGGGCTACACACGCCCCAACCAAAGTGTAGCATTGGTGGAGCGTGAGCAAGCGTGCCTTGCTAAACAAGTTGCCTATGGAGATTGCAGCATCAAAAATGCGTCGGCGGTGTGTGGCAATCAAGCACTGTTTGGAGGTTTTTTGGCGACAAAGCCATTTAGCAAAATGGACGGGGTCTTTGTATCCAATGTGGCACAGGATGATTATTGCCCTGAAAATATTCTTGTCAAACTGTCCGACCTTGTGATTGATTTTTCCAAAGACAAGGTGACTTGCAACAAAAACAATGGGGTGGTGACTTTTGTATGCAACAAGGCGGGTTTGCAAGTGGTGCAAGAAATTTGTGTTGTAGACCTCCAAAAAATATGCAGTGTGCAAGTATTGTCAACCGACAAAACAATGGACAACAAAGTGGCAAGAGTGGATTTTGTATTTGATTTGTTTTATGATTATGATTTGAATGGTCACGCCTATATAGCCAAGTGCACAAGAGGAGCGTTGCAAGTGTTTCAAAATGGGCAACTTTTTGTGCGTGCAAGCAGCAGCAACACGGTGGCTTTTCAAAATTTGGACAAGCACAAACCACAAGTGATTATGAAAGCCTTTGCAATGGTGGGGCAAAGGCAGAAGATATATTTTTGTATGGAATTTGCCAAGCAAAACACGCCCCAAAATCCTCCTTGTTTGACGAGTCAGGAGATGGGGGAATCCGCTTTGACCGAGAGTGGGAGAGCGTTGCAAAGAGCCAAGGACTGGGAGGGGATTTTTGATAAGGCGTCACAAAGTCATAGAAAAGAGCGTGTGATGGTGACCATAGGCAACAAAAAATTTGACAGGGCTTTTGAGGGGCTGATAGAGACTTGTTTGTCAAAATCTTGTGCCGTGCTTATAGAACAAGAGCAGCAGACACTGGATCTTTTGTATCATTGTTTTTGTCTTGT
>WQZE01000193.1 GCA_009780875.1 Bacillota bacterium
CCAACTTTTACTACCTCAAAACCCGCTACTACGACCCGACCACGGGACGCTTCATCAGTGCGGACAACATAGAAACAGCGGTCACCGCCCAACAATTCTTACCCAATGGGCTCAACCTGTACCTCTACTGCTTTAATGACCCCATCAACGCCAAAGACGAAAACGGCGATATGCCCGAGTGGCTCAAAAATACACTCTTCATTGCAGCAGCCGTAGTGGTCGTAGCCGCCCTCGTAGTGGGTGCAGTGGTGACAGACGTTACGCTATTTGTGGCATTGACCGTAGTGACTTTTGGTACAACGGGCATTGTAGCCGGCATTGCTGGCGGAGCGCTGATGGGAGATTGATTGGTGGGGTATGGTGGTGTGATTACTGCTAAAAATGGGGGGAGGAGCAAAAATTTTGGGTGAATGTCTTTTTGGGGCTACATAGTGTTTGACAAAAGTATGTGTATTGTGGTATAATATGTTAACAATCAATGAACAATGCGTGTATAGGGGAATATGATATTCTATGTACAAATGATAAACAATATAAAGGTGGATTGATTGGCTGCCATAAAGGGTGGTTGTCTGCCAATTGCGACAAGGGCACAAAGTGCTTGTGGGGCAAAGATAAGAAAGTCTGGTAAAAATTATGAATGAAAGAAAAGATATAAGAACTGCGAGTGCGCCCAAAAAGGCGGGTACGCCTGGGGCATCAAGGATGGACAGAATGTCTCCTCAGAGGAGCGCGGCACCGTCAAGGAGTGCGTCGCTCCAAAAAAGTGCGACGCCCCAAAGGAGTGCTGGCACGCAGCGAAGTATGAGTGCATCGTGGGGTGCTCACACGCAACCAAAGCCCAACGCAAGGGGTGCCGGTGCGGCGTATGCTGCGTCATCAAGGAGTACGGGTACTCGTGGAGATGTTCGCATACAAAAGAAATGGGTCATTATTATTGCTGCGGCGTTGGCGTTCATTTTGACTTTGAGCGTGGTGATTGGTGTCGTTGCCTCCTCCGCAGGTGGAAAAAATCAAGGCGGCAAAGGACCTGGTGGCAATGGTGGAGGTGGTGGTACTCATCGCCCTCCCGTCAAGCCTGGGGTGGATATTACGGATTTTTCACCTGATGGTGTGGAAGCGAGGATACGGTGGTATTTGCCAGAGGAATTATTTTTGAAAATGTTCCCCGTGAGATTTGGCACACAAGGGTGGAAAGACCATTGGGAGTCACAAGGGTATCCAGGCTATTGGACCAAAGAGCGGGTGGAGAGCAAGACGGACAACTACTACACCTATGACAATATGATAGAGGCGGCTAGACATATGGCGACTCGTATCCACAGGGTGCAACGCCACATTGGGGCTGAGTATAGCGTGCGTATCAGTGTGATAGATAAGGCATCCGGAAACGAGTATATCATTGACCCGGGGGACGGGTTTGATGCAGTTTGGAATAATGCTTATCCTATTCAGGACCTGCAAACAGATTTTGGCAAATTTTTGACCGCAGAGGATGACAATGACAACCGCAGAGAACTAGCAGGCTGGCTTGCCAACAATGCACACGAAGTGGGCGAAATGGCCAATATTGATGGTGAGCAAATTTATTGGGGATTGTTTTACAATGAGGAGGTGGGCAAAGAAGGCTCTACGGACAGTGCGTACTCCCAAGCGGATAGATTGCCCTATGAGCCTTGGCCCGCAATTCCTGGCAAGTCCTATCACGGCAGAGGACCCAAGCAAGTGAGTTACAACTTTAATTATGGCTTGTTGTCAGATATATTGTTTACAGACGAAAGTTATTATCCTGCACAATACGGCGAGTGGAATCCATCAGACAATGATGGGACGCCAGGGGTTATCCCAGAAGGAGCCAATCCAGAACACTACAAAAACAATCTATGGCTCAACAACCCAGAAATCCTTTTGCAAGATGGGAAAACAGCGTGGATGTCATCCTTGATGTTTTGGATGACACCGCAACCACCCAAAATGAGTTGTAGCGATGTTATGACAAATCGGTGGAGACCCACGCAGGCAGACTATGATAAATATGGCTTTGAATCAGGCTTTGCTATGGCCATCATCATCATCAACGGCGGTGTAGAAGCTGGGCAAGAAGAACTCTATGATGACCGTGGGTACCCCGTCAATGCGGTGGCAAGGCGTATTATGTTCTACAAGCGTTTTGCGGAGATGTTGGGGGCTAATATTGAAGGCGAGCAATTGTCTGTCAAAGATATGATTGCTTGGGAATGATGGACTGCAAGGATGATTTGTGGTGCTGAAAAGTTTGCACGCAAGACAAGAAAACTACAAAACTTGTGGATACTCTTTGGCTGGGTGGTCAAAGGGTATCCTTTTTTAATGTGTGGGTGTTGGTTGTGGGAATTGATTTTTAAACTTGTTTTTGGAGAGGGGGTGAAATGGTGCGGTAGAATAGTTTGTCCCCAAAAATGGTTCAAGGTCAAATAGAAAGTGTGATGCGTCAAAGGTAGGGGTAGTCAGTAGTAATAAGTAATATAGGAACGTGCCACTCAATCAAATGCTTGACAAAATATGTGAGTATATAGTATAATAATAGCAAGGATACTTAGTACAAAATTGCACGGCGAGTTGAGATAAATTTTTTATAAAGCGTGCGGATGCACCGGTTGCGAGGAGTAACCAAATTATTTTTTTGAAACAAGTTGTGTGAGAGTTTGGCACCTTGCGAAAAGAGCAAGTCTGCAAAAGTGCACGCACGGGCGTGTGCAAAAACGGACAGGTGTCAGACAACGGCACGGAGCACTCATTGAGAGCAATTTGTCTGAGAGTCGTGCAATTTTGGACGGTAGTCCTGAGGTAGTGCATAATTATGCAACAAAATGTATAATTATGCAAAATACATAGTAGGGGCGAACTTCGTTCGTCCGCCGTATATTGTTCTTCTGC
>WQZE01000194.1 GCA_009780875.1 Bacillota bacterium
CAAAAAAACAAGTTCGGATAGCAAACCCCTGACCTCATTCACGGACAAAATAGAAGACTCACCCGCAAACATTTTTTTCCATTTGGCGTATCTATGGAGCAAAAACTGATACCCCTCACCACTCTTGCATCGTACCGAGGTCTCAATCAAGTCATTGCAAAACGCATAAAAAATATTTTCATCGCCAGAGTTGCCAAACATAATTGTATTGCCAGACCCCAACTTGACCTGTTGCACCGCAATTTTCGCACTGCTTTTGACCGCCTGTGGTTCAAACTTTTCATTGAGTCTGAGCGTCTTTTTCCCAACTTGGTCAAGACCTAGATACAACTCAATCGGGTGCGTTTCATTCACTCTGACATACTTTGCATTTTCTATCAAATTTTCAAATTTGGATTTGGCATCATAGGTCACTCCACATCACCCCCATCATCCTCATCTTGCGACTTGTAATAATCCGCATTGATATTGACAATATATCTTTCATTGTTGCCCTTTGTGTGATTCTCATTTTTGGGAAACCCTATTTGATACCCTATCAAACAAGGTGATGAGTTTTTTCTCTCGTTTTCAAAGTCTCTCCATTCTTTGACCGTTTGTTTGTCTTTGAAAGCAACCATATTGTCTATCTCATCGTCCTCGCTCTCCAAAGTTACTCCATTTGTTTCACTCTTAAAATTGGAGGGAGCAATCATATACACAAGGAGGAGCGGATTCCTATCGGGTATGAGATAATCCTTGTCATTGTCTCCACCGCCTTGGTTTTTTATTTCTCGGATTTTTTCTGGGGACAAACCGAATGCCGTATCTTTATTGCTTCCAATCCGATTGTGATTGATTTGCAACAGTGTGCTATCTGGCAACAATCTATATCTCCTGCGTGCGGGCTTGATGGTACTTGATGCTGAAAACTCTATTTCATCTTCGCTCCCACCCATCAACAAGATATCAAATCCACGGATACTAGGCTCACGCTCCAAAAAAGCAACCAATTGCTTTGTGTCCAAATTGTCATTGGCTTTTTCATTGATTTTGAGTTTTTTCAAAAAGTCTTTGATGTCCTCCACCGCAATATCTCTATAATACGGGTGCCTAACACTGTCATCTTTTTTTGCCAAGTGTCTTTGTATCAAATCTTGTGTGACCGCTATATTGTGAGCATTGTCACTGCCGTAATCCAAAATAGGGGTATAAAACATTTCGCCAAAGAAATCTTTGGTCACCGTTTTTGAGCCCGTGTTTCTCATTTTGCTGACCGCTGTAATACGCAAACCATTCCAAAAATTGTTGCGAATCCGTATGCCAAACTCCACTGGTTTTTTCTTTTGTTCACACATTGTACGCATATCTTGTTTGAGTTGCTCTGTGGACTCTATGATTTCTTTATAGTATATTTTGGAGGTTTTGGTCAAATACACTTTGCACAAGTCCTCATAGCCTTGCCTATACCCAAACCATCTCCCCATTTGCATCAGCACATCAAAGGTAGCAGAGTTGCGATAAAAATAACTGACCATCAGTCCTTCTAGCGTCAATCCCCTTGACAAGGCAAGTCCGCCCACTGCAATCACTCTACAACCCTTTTTGTCCGACAAATAGTCCAATTTTTTCTCTGATTTTGAATTGATGGACAAAACTTGGATGCCTTTGATGGCATCATACAACACCTCAAAAACGACCTCCCACGAGATACCTTGCAACGCAAATTCTTGACAAAACAATGTGTGCAGTCTGCCCACACAAGGATTGGTGAGTGCTTCATTTTTTGTCAATTTCCAAGATTGTCTGATATTATTTTTGGTGGTATCCAGATACTCTTGTATCAGGCTTGCAATGTGGTCTTGCACAGCCACAAACCTTGACACATTGACAAGCATAGACCTATGCGTGTTTTTGTCTTCATCACCCTTGTATCTCACACCCTCACGCAACACACTGATATCTCTCAAAGCATTGCAAAGCAAAAATCTATCAATCGCCTCACACAAAGAATCTGACAATCCTATTGCCCTGTACTCTTTTTTGTGAGTCGTGGGCATCCAGTCCCACAACTTGTCAGCCTGCTCTGTTGTTTTGTCAAGGACACAAAGCATCGACTTGTCGCTACTCTCCCCATCGTCTACAAACATTTTTTTTGCACCGTGGTAGTTGGACGGTGGAGACAGTGCAAAAATGAAATCTTTGGGAAACAAATCCTCCCCCAACATATCATCGTCCGTTTGTGGATTGACAAAGACATTGGCAAAGGGAGTCGCTGTGAACCCTACATAGTTTGACTTTTCAAACAATGCCAACAAATTGCGAATATGCTTGTTGGTCTGTGTTGGGTCTTCCTCTGCTTTTTTGGTATTGATACTCGCATTGTCAGCCTCATCATCAATCATAAGCATAGGGAACTTGACTTTGTCTTTACTTTGTTTTAGGTTTTTATGGATAGCTCTATGAATATTTTTGAGCACGGATACATTTTTTTTGATGACAAAAATATAGGGTCTTGTTTCGTTGTCGCTTATCAACAGTGCCGTACTGTTGCCTGCATCTTTGCCAAAATCCTGGGTTCTGGTCGTAAAAGAATGTGGCACAATGTTGCCTTTGCCAACTCCACAATCTTGGCTACCCTCCACATCATAGCCAATAAAGCCCTCTTCTACCCTTATTTGCGTTTGCCTACGCAAGGATTCAATGGTGCCTGTCAACAAAAAGATGACCCTATACCCGGCATCTACCGCCTTGCAAATCAGTCCAATATAGTTGGCGGTCTTGCCTGACTGCACATCACCAATGACCAAGCCCTTGCGTGCATACGGCTCCAAAGCCTTTGGATTTCCCAAATAAGACATCAATTTTGCAAGCGTGTCCTTTGCTAGGTTGTCTACAATCTTGGGAGCAAACCCCTTG
>WQZE01000195.1 GCA_009780875.1 Bacillota bacterium
CAAGGTCAAAGAACTTAAAAAGAGAGTGGACGCATTGGAAAGTATGCTCCAAGATAATGAGAAATAAAAAGATGGTATAAAATCTAATTGTGTGCAAATAGGAAGGTACAGAAAAAAGCGTAGGCACAAAGGCTTACGCTTTTTTGATTTGAATTTGTGCATTGCAACCACAGATAGGTGCAAGATAGGGGGTTATTTTTTGGTTGTCTTTGTAGTGCTGCTTTTGGTTGCAGTCCCGACCGGTTTGGATGCCGTTTTTGATTTGATTTCGTTGAGTTTTTGGTCAATCTTTGCTTTTGCAGCCGTTGTTTTGTCATCCGTTGCGGTTGCTTTTTTGGGTGCAGACTTGGATGCTGCGGGTGCCGCTTTGGGTGCTGCTTTTGGAGGTTGTACCTCTTGTTGCACAGGCTCTTCATATTGCACAGGCTCATCGTACTCTACAACCTCTGGTTGTGGGGCAGCCTTTTTGCCTTTTGGCATAGGGGCGGGCTCAGGTTGAGAATCATCATAGAGGTCATCAAACAATTTTTGATAGGTTTCCTCTTTCATAATGACTTTCCAAACACATTTGACAAGATAGAGTATCATAGTCACTGCCAAAAAGATGGCCGCCGCATAAGAAAAGGGCACATAAAAATACTTATCATCATTTTGTGGTATTTGTGTGAGATGGTCAATGTTGTTGGCAAGCACGGTCAACAACATACCCAAAGTTGCTACGGTCACGACCAAAAACAAAATGGTGTCTTTTTTGAGTCGTTCGGGATAAAAACTGTACTGCAAAGCAAACACAAGGTAGATTGCACAGTTGAGTCCTACAAAGACAGCACAAAAAAGTGAGATGACCCACGGCATAGCAAAAGGATTGTTTTGGTCCAATGCGAGTGCCAAGAAATAAACAATAAGGGGCAATGAAAGCAAGAAAAATACAATAGAGGTAATCAAAAAGTATTTTTTGGACATTGCCAAGTTTTTGAATCGTATGTTCATATACATATATATTACCACAAAACACAAAAATTGTCAAAAGATTTTGAGATATTTTTATAAAATTTTAACAATTTGTTAACTTTTATTGGATGTTGTGCTATTTATAGGGTTTTGTAGAGTGTCAAAAAAATTCCATTTTTCAAAAAAAAATGGAATTTTTTTGGTATATAATACCAAAAGGCTTGACTTTGTCAAGCCTTTGAAACAAAGGAGTTTTTATATGGAAAAACAAATATTGATGGGACAACTGATGGATTTGCGAATGGATTTGGCGGACATCTACCAAGAGGCCCAAGTGGAAAAGGAACTTGTCAAAAAAATAGATAATTGCCAAGAGAAAATTAATGCAGAGAAAATAGAAATTGCAAATGGCTATAAAAGTTTGATGAGCGTATTCCCTTTTACGGTCAATGAAATTGGACAATTTTGTGCAATAGATGTCGCCAATGAAAAATACCTTGCTTGTATTAAGAAAGAAGTGGAATTATTCGGTGGTGATAAAGCAGACTATTTGGAAAAACTGAGTGCTGAAATGAAACAGGATGGGGAGCCAAATGTGGAGACCGTAAAAGTTGCCCATCAATTGGTGGAGACGTTTGATTGCGACCAAGTTAAGGTAAGAAAGCATCCAGAGATTAAAAAGATACAAGAATCAAGTTTCCCCAAAACAAAAACTGCACGCAATACGCTTGGGCTTATTTTGAGTGTGTTGTTGATTATATTGGCAAGTGTTGCAGGAGTAATCATTCGGAGAGTAATCTTTGTTAATGCCAATATAAAGGGGAGTTTTGAAGACACTTTTGGGTCGGGAATTTTTTGGTTTATTGTAGCGGGAGTTATAGGGCTGGGTCTATCTGGGGGATTGAGAATCTATGCGTTATATGAGGATGGAGTTAAAAAGAATCATTGGGGAGTTGCTCCGACCATTGTGTGCAATGTAGCGATAAGTGTGGCGTCTGTGTTGGTGATGAGTGTAAGGCTACGGGGTGTTTATTGGGACGCTGTCGCCGCACAAAGTCCTTTTATACTTCTTGGGGGCGTAGTTGGTTTTATGTTGCATAGGGCTCAAAATGCACGCAAAAGAGATTATACAGGGTATACAAAGTTTAGACGCAGTTTTGTTGTGGGTTGCAATACCTATATCTCAAAGTATGATGGATATCTTAAATCACAAAAAAAGAGGTATCTGGAAATTGGACAACTGCAAGACAAAGAAAAAGAGTACGCAAAGAATCGTGTGGAGACGGCAAAAAGGCTTGGAGAAAAGTGTGAGCAAGTAGGCGAAAATCATACAGTGTTGAAAAGTAGTGATTATGCTCATTTGGATTATGTATTATATACGCTGTATACAAATAGAGCAGATAGCATTAAAGAGGGGTTGATGCTTCTTGATAGAGAGTTGCAAACGAAAAGGTTGGAAGAAAGTAATGCACAAATAGGGGAATATCTTGCTAATAATTTGCAAAACATGGGCGCTGAGATTTCTAAGGGAATGGGAGAGTTGGCACAGCGTATTGAGCAAAGTGCAGATAAGACACGAATAGCCGTAGCACAAGCAAGTAAACAAATAGGGGATAAAATAAGCAATGCAATTTCTAGCAGTGCTTATTCAAGTGCAATAATGGTGTCTGGGGCTATGATGGCAGCCGCCTACGAATCTAGAAAACCCAGAATTTATAATTGAAGGTGAGGGAGCATTGCAATATAATTGAATAAAAAAACTTGTTGGGTGCAAGGACTTAGAGTTCAACAAGTTTTATATTTTTGGAAGATGTCACTTATTGCTAAGAAGGGCTATCCCCAAAGAGAAAACAAAGTAAAATAATAACAAATAGTCCCACAATGTGGGATACATAAAAAAGAAGGGCGTGGCGACCTATCCTTGCTAGGGGGGTTAGGATAGG
>WQZE01000196.1 GCA_009780875.1 Bacillota bacterium
CTCCCAAACAAATCCTCAAAGACTTGCACACGGAGCGTTGTCCCTTGCATATGAAGCGTGGTATCCACCACACTCTCCAAAGACATCATTTGTTTTTTGATTTCGTTTTGCTTGACTCTACTTGCAAGCATCCCTTTGTGCACCCCATTTTGTTTGAGAATATTTTGCACCATATTTTGTGGCACTTTGTCAAGCCCACCAATTTTGATATCCCACACAAACAAATTGGAACTCAATATCACACTCAAAAAGAAAACGCACCCAACGAGCGCACCTATGCGTCTTTTGATACACTGGATACAAAAGCGTGCCAAGTCCACAAACACCACTTTGTACTCATATTGATATCTCTCCAAAATCGCTTTGAGTTTGACAAGATTTTTGTTGTGCACCGTCAATTGCAGATTTGCATTGTCCAAAAAATACAACTCAAAAAAAACCAATCCCTCGCTTTTGAGAAAATTGATGAGCCGCAGTTGATTGAGCCCTTTGACTTGCAATCTCGTTTTTTGCCATTTATGTATCACTTGACCTACCTCAATGCTTTTGCCCCGCTTTGTCCGCTTTTGTTTTTGTGTGCACAAAATCAACACTCTCAATTTGCCCGCCCAAAACAATACTATCCACGCTGGACTGCAAAACAACCAAATGATGCCCCCTCACACCTATTTGCGTTTTTTTGGCAAGCACCACAATCTCCTCGTTGGCAATGGTCAAAAGCCGGGTGACCCCGTCCATATACAATTTGTCACCACCTACCATCATCATCGTAAACTCACCCTTTGCAAGTTCCGCCCCTATGATTTTGCCAATTTCTCCAATAAAACCCATTACCCTAAATCTATGCAAAAACACGGTCATTTATGATTTCTTGTCCTGTACGATTTGCAAGGCAAAATTTTTTTAGAACTTGACCAAAACCTTGATATACTTGTGCGGTGCCCCTGCAATATCACTAAGCACACCACCCACTTTGTCAAAATCAACCACCGTAGATATCAACTGCTCCACACCGATGGCTTTGTTTGCAAGCATATTGATGGCCGTTTTCATAAAATCATGTCCATTGGACACTCCGCACAAATTGACTTGCTTGCTGACCACCAGACCCGCCACACTTTGAGAGTCCAACTCTTGCCGATACTCCTCTCCTGGGTCCACGATAGCCATCTTGCCACCACGCATAAGATACGACATCGCACGACTTGCCCCAATTTGCGATGCTGCAATCAACGCAAGTTTGTCACTCATATTGCCACTCGTGATAGAAAAAATTTTTTTCTTGGGTTCCACCGCCACTTGATTGACCGTATACACGACCCCCAATTTTTGAGCAAGTCGCAAGGCGGTCTCATCCATATCTACAAGGATGGGGATAGCTTGGTAGTACAACGCCAACTGCGCCATCACTAGACCGGTCACACTCCCGCCCACAATGGTCAAGTGGTCGCCTTTTTGCAAAGACAATTGGGCAAACGCCGCCAACGAAATCGCCACTTGCTCCACAAACACCGCTTGCTCATCCGTCACCTGGCTAGGCAATACAAACACATCTTTTTCTTTGGCAATCACAAAATCACGCAAAGAACCATCCACATCCTTGCCCACCACTTGCAAATGGTTGCAAATGCTCTTTTTGTTGGCAAGACAGTTTTTGCACTCTCCGCACGCAAGGTAGGGGCTCACCACCACTCTATCCCCTCTTTGCAAACCATAGAACACGCCTTTGCCTTTTGCATCTGATTTTTTTTGCAAAAAATCATCGCCAAGTTCTGTCACCATCCCAACGCACTGCCTACCCAAGACAACGCTATCCTCATCTTGACCATAGGACACAACATCCCTATTGGATACCGTTGCCCTTGATACCTTGATTTTGATTTGGTCGTGTTCCAAATCACTCGGCATATTTTCAAGCACAAGACCTTGCCCTTTTTTGATTTTATAGCCTTTCATACAATACCTCCGCCAACAGTCTCCAAAACTAGGATAATCCACTTGGGATACAACACACCAAACCTTTGCGAAAAATTCTCGCATTGTCCTTTGTATTGATTGTACCACCATTCGCACTGCTCCATTGATTTCACAACACCCAAAGCAAACATTGCTTGTACTATGTTTATTATACCACAATTTCGTGCCACTCAATTGTGGTGAATGCTTGATTATAATTGTTTTGCAACCTTCTATTTCTCACTTTACTTTTCTTATGTTTATTATACCACAATTTTTTCAAAAATTCAATCAATTTGGGTATCAATTTTGCTTGACAAACGCAATCAAATAGTGTACAATTATATTGCAATGATTTGGAGGGGGTTTTTGTTATAATTTCAAAAACTTTCTCACACAATGCACCCGTGGTGAAATGGATATCACACTGGTCTACGGAACCAGTATTTGGGGTTCGAGTCCCTACGGGTGCGCCAAATTCCAATCATCCCTATTTGCAAATACATATTGTTGCCCCTACTTGCTTGACAAACCGTGCAAATACTTTTCTTTGTATTCTTTGGCGGTATTACATCTAAAATTCAAAAAAATGCTCTCTTTGGCTGAGAGCATTTTTTGTCAATCTACCAAACCAAAAGTTTGGAGCAAATTATACATCCATCATTTTTTTACCCGCATAGTAGCCACACTTTTTGCAAACTCTATGGTTTTGCTTGATTTCGTGACAATGCGGACATTCCCCAGTACCGGGCAATGCGATTTTCCAATTTGCATATCTTGACTTTTGTCTACTTTTTGATTGTTTCCGTTTTGGTACTGCCATAATCTCACCTCTCGTTGTGTGGGTGCTTTCAAAGCAATCCCTACAAATAAAAAAATTGGTGCGCGTTCGGGGACTTGAACCCAGGGCCCGCTGATTAAGAGTCAG
>WQZE01000197.1 GCA_009780875.1 Bacillota bacterium
ACTGGGTGTAAGCGTTTTGCTGGGCGGAGAGAATAATGCAATCAGATTGATTTTAGGCTTGGTTGGAGTTGGATTAGACTTTACCTCGGAGTTGAATGCAAGTTGGATATATTCGGTAGTGTACGCCATCTTTATTGTGGGCACGGCAATAGATGTTGCGGTCGCCTCTACGGGTGCGGGCAGTGTGATTGTTGTGGCGATGAAAGTGATTGTGGCAGTTTTGGGAAATATTTTGTTTGATTTTTTTGGATGTCAGTTTTTGGCAAAGGGTATCAATAATTTATCCGATGCCAACAATACGGTCAAGATGGAGAGTAACTTGGTATTTGGTAACAGAAAATTTTGGAGCACGAGGATGTAGGATATGACAAAACTGTGTTCTATTTGTATAGGTGGGATTTTGATTTTGTTGTGTGGGATGGCTGTGGTGTTTGCGTTCTTTGGTCAAACGGTGGCAAGTTTATGCTTGATTGGAAGTATATGGATTGTGGAGTGTCCGTTCTCTGTGGTCCGTGGCGAACGGCGTGGAAAGATGGGGATGAGAGGAAGACTGTATTTGGGGATATTGCAATTTGTGACACTAGCATTGTTTTTTATTGCGTATGGATTTGCAAGCGTGTGGCAGGATTGGTTTATATGGATTTTGCTGGGGGAAATGTCTTTGGCAATCCTGTGGATGTTGATGTTGTATGTATGTAGAAGATCACAATCAAAACAAAAATCTGTACCCAATAAACCCAACCAATCCATATAGCAAATGTCAAAATAAAAAAGTGAGTGGGGTGATGTATGTTGCACACTCATTTTTTTGCAAATTCTCCATAAAAGAATATTTTCGGCAGAATGTAATGAATGGATTATATATAGTATATTTTGTTTCAAGGACATAGAGTGTTGTGTTGATAAAGATGTGCCTATATAAAAAAATAAAGCCAATTAAACAATAACCCAAACACTGGCAACCCAAGTGTTCACCAATGATTGGGTGAATGGGAAGCGGCGATGAGAGAAAATAAAATATTTAGAATAAGCAAAATATTAACCGTATATGCTTGACAAGCATATACAAAAGTAGTATAATTGAAATATAGAAAACAAGTTACTTGATTACTTTTGTATGCTGGTGTCTTATGAGTCTTAGGGTGTACATAGGTAAATCTTGCAATTGGGTGATTGCGGTGCAACTTAAAAGATAGATTGTGTACGCCTTTGGAAGTGACTTGTGAGATGGTGAGAGAGCAAAGAGTGACCTTGTAAATTTGTGACTTTTCAAAAAATAAAAGAGAGGAACAAATTATGAAAAAAAGGGTAAACAGTACATAAGGGGTCAAAAATACGGTGACTAGGGGATCTGGGGCACTGCCCAAGTCAACCAAACTTGGAGTGTTATGCTTGCTGTTAGCAAGCGTGCTGGCAATGTTGGCTCCACTTTTGGTGGGCAAAATCACCCGTGACAAGGCCAACGCAGTGTGGAACGAAAGGCAAGTGCAGGCATCCTTGCAACGAGAGGTCATTGCAGACTATCAATTGCAAACAAACCTAGTAGAACAAGTATTTGCAGATTTACAAAACCAACTGCTTGACAAAGATTTGGATGAAACGGCTTTGCAAGCATTGATACAGCAATCAAATCTCACGATGCAGGCTTTTGACACAATGGTAAGAACGCTCAACAGTGCCACCTATTTGGCAGAGGATGCGATTGTATTTTTACAAGATTTGCAAGCACAAATGCAAGCAATGGGCGTAGAGCAAGGTGTGGGTGCTGGCAAAGAGAGTAGGGCAAGTAACTATGAAAATCATTGGTTGACACAAAAAATTGTGTTTGTTACTGTCACTTATGGGTATCATTTGAGCCCAGATACTTGTAGGAAACTCTATGCATTGTGTATGGTCGGAGATTTTACAATTGGTGCTATTGCAGTCATATTGGACTTTTTGAAAAGCAGTGCAACGCCAATTGCAGCCGCAGCCGCAATTGCTTTACAAATTGCATTGTATCTTGTTACTTTGGATTATGCCGCTAGAAACAAAGGTGTTGACGGGTACTTCCCATTGATTGGAACCCTCATACCTGCCAAGTGAGGTGAGTATGAAAATAGAAAGGTGGATAATATTCATCATACAAGTCTTGGTTTTTGGTGGAATATTGATGCATTTGGTTTGGTTCAAAGACACTATCACAGTAGGGACGATTGTCGTTGAGTTATTTGTTGTGTTGATGATGCTTTTGGGCATTGCGGGTACATTGACAGGTGCCGTGCACGACAAGGTCAAGGAACTCAACAAGAGAATAGAGAAATTGGAAAGTATGATTAAAGAAAATGAGGAATGAAAAAGGTAGTGCGTCCTATCAATGGGTAGATAACATTTATCTATGGATAGGACTGACTATTCATTGTTGTGAGGTGCGTGTGAAAGGAATCGGTAAAAAAGCATTTTTTCTGTTTTGGAGTATTCTTTTTTTGATAGTGATGTTGGTGTTTATTATCAAGGTAGGTCACACTGACCTTGCCCAAGAAATTAGGGATTTGTTTAGATATGTGTATATAGCGTTGATTGCTCATTTTTGTGCGACTTGTTCATTATATGTTGTTTTTTCAAAGAGTTCCAAACGACAAGACAACAACAATCAGTCTATCAACATAGAGGGAAAATCAGTGTAGACAAATACAATGCGGTTTTTTTGACTCCTTGAAAAATGTCTACCAAATGAGGCGTATATGAAAATAGAAAGATGGGTGATATTCATCGTACTAGTCTTGCTTTTTGGTGGCATATTGGTGCATTTGGTTTGGTTCAAAGAAACCGTCAAAATGGGGACACTCATATTTGAGTTATTTATTGTGTTGATGACACTTTTGG
>WQZE01000198.1 GCA_009780875.1 Bacillota bacterium
CATTTCCGCTTGGTTCTCAATGGTTTTGGTATCTAGAGCAGTAAGTTTTTTGCCTTGCTCTCTGAGTTCCGCAATTCTTGCCCTTAGTTCTCTCTCTTGTTTTGTCATTTTAAACTCCTATATTTTTTCTTAGTCTACTAGTGATGCATTAGCAATAGCTAGCATAAGTTCTGCTGTGTTGTCTACTACAATGTTTTTTGGTTCTACTTTGTCCTTGCTATCTTTTGCTAGATTCTCCACTTTTGGAACTGGTTGCATTTTGGATAGACAAGCATATACTCGCTTGTAGTTGTTAATGGTATTCGTTATTATCTCAGCTGGCAGACTGTCAAAAGGTGTTTCATCTGCAAATCCGTATTGCTTGGCATCCTTACAATCAAACCAAGTTTCTTTTGCCATCATTGCCAAAATCTCATCATGCGATAAATTAGTTTTGAGTTGATACGCATTAGCTATGGTATCATCTATGGTTTCCAAAACTTTAATGTCGTGCCTCAAATCTTGTTTGTTTCCGCCAGTTGCATACTCGCACAGTGTATCATTAGCACACTTGCCGCACTCATTTTGACCTTTGTACAAGCCACAAGTGGCAGTGTGGCAGCACTTGCACAAATTCCATCCACAACCGCCGTTGTATTGCCTTTGTAGTCCATAATGGCGTTGTACATTGCCATACCAGCAAAAACATCACCACCTATGCTATTGATGTGTACAGTCAAATTCTTGCCAGCATTGGCTTGCAACATCTCGGCAAACTTATTTGGGCTTGTCCCCTCAACACCAAAAAAATCATACAACATTTGGTAGTCGTTGGCTATAATCTCGCCATTGATGTATACATCTACATCTTGCTCATCGGCTACTATATTTAGAAATTCAAATTTTTTCATCCGCACCCCTATTATACCATTTGTCAAGCAAAATGACTTACATTTGGTAGCGTCCTATTTCTTTTGACTAGCGGCTTTTTTGCGGGGATGCCCCTGCTGGCATTATTTTTTAGATTTATTATTACTTGTATTACCACCTTGCTGTTGTTGCCCGCCCGTTTGTTGCAAATGAGAGTCGTTAGCCTGTGCTACCCTCGCCTCCCACCACTTGGTATGAATATCTATTGGAGCATAATTAAGACTTATATAATGTTGCTCTCCGCCCTCTACTGCCTCCAAATCTTCCAGTTCTCGGTTTTCATTGATACTGCTCATACCTATTTGGAATGTCTTGGTGTACCAGTCGCTCCTTGTTCCCAAATCTCCACGCATTTCCGCATTGAGATTGCCCTTGACACTAAACCCATTGAGCAGCTTTTCTTGCGACAACAACTTGCGTGTGTAC
This sequence comes from Bacillota bacterium, assembly GCA_009780875.1. Classification (GTDB taxonomy): domain Bacteria; phylum Bacillota; class Clostridia; order Christensenellales; family Pumilibacteraceae; genus WQZE01. The sequence goes on from WQZE01000198.1 coordinate 1,336, forward strand.
TCTTGCTCATATTGGATAAGTATGGGATTGAGTGTGTCGGTGACATAGGCAATAGCATTCTGCTCATTACTCTCATAACTTTGTTTGCCATCGTACAGCTTGTACTCTGGCACACCAAAAAATCTAGCAATATCTCTTATACCTGTTTCTTTAGCTTCAATAAAAGACATGTCTTTCATAGATATTTGTGGCACAGCCTCATATACAGCCTCCGTTGGCAAAAATACAGTTTTGCCACCAAGACTACCATCATTGATTTTTATAACCTGCTCTTGCCACCTATCATAATCATTTTTACCATTGATTGTATCAGGCTTGCCATCTAACCCTACCCTAGTCATATTCATTGGTGTGCCTTTTGCTGGGCTAATTATATCTATTGGTCGCCCACCCCGTTTATAAAAATCTCTTGCATACTGTTCTTGCAATAGCAAATTTTGTGTGACCAAACTCGCATAAGTTAGTACACTTTGCCCTACAAGACCATCCGTTGAAAACCCTTTGAGATGGATTATCTCACTTGCCAAATATCTAGTTGTGGTAATCTCTTTTGTGTTCGTGCCTTTTTGCTTACTGGATACATCGTAAACCACACTTCCATCTTGTAATTGTTTTGGTATAACACTATTGGGATTGAGTACCCACAATCCCTCAATCTGCCCTAGCATATTGCTTTGAATAAGTGCATAAGCATTGCCAGTATACAGCCTATTGAACTCCATTACCTTATGAAAGCCATATGGAGTCAATACCTTGTTGGTTTCTACATTGAGTAGATATTTAATTTGTTTGCTTTGCAGGTCATTCGGTTTTTTGTGCGTACTCGTGTCTACAATAAAAAACGGCATCTTTGCCATTGAATTTGACAAAACTTCTACACACCGATACACTGTTGACAACTTCATTTGTGTACTACTATCATTTTGCAAATCAATACCTGCAAAAAAATCTCTTGTATGCGTACTGCCTACATTTTGCAATTTTTTTACTCGTGTTATTTCTAACCCTAAAAATTTCAAAGTCTATTCCTCACTTTCTTCCTGTTCCTGTTTTTTCTTGTTAGCTATATCTGTTTTTTCCATTTCAATCAACAACTGCGTTAGACTATAATAGTTATTATTTTCCAGTCTATCTAACTGATGCATTGCCGTAATAATTGCCGCCACAAGGTCAATATTTCGTGGGCTGTCAGGTGTTTCTTTTTTGACTTTTGTTCCATCAATAATAGCCCCCCTTGTAAATGTTACAGTGTAGCAGTTCATAAAACACCATTTTAGTAGTTTATTTTCACCGTTCCAAATAAGTTGTTCCTCAATAATAAGATTTCTCAACTTTTGTGTTGCAAGAGCAAGATTGATTGGAGTTTGTGAGATTTCTAGCACATTCTCTTTGCTGTAACTAAACTCGCTGCCGTACTTCTCCCTAGCAAAGTCTTGCATTAAATCCCTTGCATTAAATGGGTCAAAGCAAAGTGCCTTGATACTTTGCTCTTTGACTTGTGCTTGTTCTAATACCACATTTGCCACAA
>WQZE01000199.1 GCA_009780875.1 Bacillota bacterium
GACTTGCTCTACAATGACCGTTTGGCCATTGACTTGCACCAGTATGTCGCCTGCACGCAGGTCTTTGGCGGTCAGCCAGCCACGGTTTTGTGTGTAAAAATTGTGGTCTAGGGAGGCGGTCAGTGTTTGACCTTTTGAATTACTCTTTTAGGTCAAGTTGATTTATTCATCATCCTCCCAACACAGCATACCTTGGGCTAAGTCTTCTTCCATATACTCTTTATTGATTTCCAAATGCTCTTTTATCTCTTTGTGGAATATCTCTTTGTGTTCTGCATAAAACTTTTTGAACCATTCTATGACCAAGGGTTTGACTCTTTGATAGTCTTCACTTTCTGTATCTTGGTCTAATATGCCTGCAAAGAAAAATCCATCAGCCGAACACATAAATAAATCCTCTACACCTATTGGCACATTTTGCGGATATCCAAGCAACTCATCTACGCAACTTTGTAAGACATCATATGGTTTTTTTGAGTACCATTCCAATGATATGCTTTGCGGGCAAAAACTGAGTTGCACCAAATAGTCTGGGTCTTGTCTATCTATGACCAATTTTTCATACTTATCATTATTTTTATTCATATTATTCTCCTAATAAATCATTATTTTTTATTTTTCTATTAGGAGAACTAAATTTTGAGACTACGGATTGCACGAAATTCAGTTCTCCTAAAACAATTATTTCCAACTGTTAAAGTAATTCCAAATTTCTGGGCTTCGTAAAAAATCTAATATTTTTTGTCTACTTGAAATTTTATCTGCAAAATCTATACCATCCAAAAATGTTTTCCATTTACCATTGTAGCCAGCCAAATGCTTTGCTTTATGTTCTGCCACTTCAACCAATTGCAAATACTTTGGGTCGTGTACATTTATATCCAAAAGTTTCATCTCATCTGCAAACTCTTTTGGTATGCGGTGGTGTACATTTATCTCTTTACCTGGATTCACGCCATTGTTATATTCTTTTAGATATTTCCTACGATAATTCCCTTTATTATACTCCCCCGTACTTCCATCCGCCCCGCCTATACAGTCATTGTGCACCAGCACATACTCTGTCATTGGGGTATTTACACCTTGCCCAACAAAGTAGTTGTGGTTATCCTCTACTTCAAAGTTGTAGAGGGTTTCGGTGTTTTCTAGGATGGTGTGTTGGACTTGTTCTACAATGACCGTTTGGCCATTGACTTGCACCAGTATGTCGCCTGCACGCAGGTCTTTGGCGGTCAGCCAGCCACGGTTTTGTGTGTAAAAATTGTGGTCTAGCGAGGCGGTCAGGGTTTGGGATTGATGGTTGTTTGCAGGTTGGGTTTGTCCATTGGCTCTTAGATTTTGGTCGTTTTTGAAGGAGGGGTGACCATCGCCATCTACAAGGAGCGGTTGACCTTGGGTGATTGCATTACCCTTGTTTGCAAGTTGTGATTGGCTTGCGGGGCTTTGGTTGTTGAATTGCCCTTGCATATTCCTTGCGGTCTGCATACTCGTATTGGTTGCGGAGGGTTGTGCACTTGTTGTGACCCTTATGACCTCGTTGTGCGTGCTTGTGAAAGTTTGCACGACGGGTTTGAGTTCCGTCTTGCCTGTTTGCAGGTTTTGGCTGAGTACAAGGTCGCCCACTTGGATTTGCTCAATGGACTTGGGTACGGTGTTGCCGTGGGGGTCTTGGGTCAGCACTTGGGTGCCCGCCACAAAGCAAAAATTGGGGTTGTTGGTTTGGGCTTTTGTCCACGCATTTTTGTAGAGGTTGCCGCCGATGGCTAGCAGGGTGCTGGCGATGTTGAGCCCCAACTCTACCCAGCCGTATGCCTCGTCGCTGAGCCCCGTCCATTGTTTGATGAAATTGTAACCAAACAGTCCCTCGCCAATGTCTGCCGCTCCAAAGAGTATGGTGGCTCCGCCCACTATCATACAAACACTGCCCAGTATCATCCCAGCCGTACCCATCTTGAAGATTTGCATCCCAATAAAGAAGGCTCCCCAGCCCGTGCTGATGGTTTGTCCCCCGCCAATAATCTTGCCTATCTCCTCACTGGCAAAGTACGACACCATCCCGAGCACGCCACCAATCACCAGGCTCACGCCTACCCCGGCTCCCACTCCTGTACAGATGAGCACCGTGCCTATCACCACTTGGGCGATGGACAGGGCCAGCATTACGATTTCTAGCGTGCTTTTGCCTGCACTGGGCGGCATCTCCAACACATCTATCTTGCCATCCGCATCCACATAATAAAACACGCTGTTGTCCAGTTGCGAGTCTATGGCATAGATTTGCTCCGTGTCCAGTCCCAAATACGACTCGTTTTGGTTGTACGCAAAGTACTCATACAGAGACTCCACACTGATGGCGGTCACCGTGGCTGGGGCTATGCTGTAATAATTTTGGTCTTGCAAACCAATATAACTTTGGTACATCTCCAAGGCGTAGTCATAGTTGACCCCGCCCATCAAACTATACCCGCCAAGGTTGTGCTCTTGCCCCAACTCCGGGTCATACACAAACCTTGCCAAGTCATAGTCATACACCGCGCCCAACCCCTTGCCTTGTGCAAACTCTGGGCTTTGAGGGTCAGCAGGATTGACCTGGTTGTAAAAATTCGGGTCGTTGTCGTAGACCGACCAAGAGATTTGGTAATTGTCTACCGAGTACCTAAAATATTGCTCAAACGCCACAAAGTGGATTCGCCCCCACGACTCCGTATACGCCACTATGAGCCCAAAGTTGTCAAAATTTTGGTCAGGGGTCTCGTTGTCTACATCCGTGCTCTCCACCACAAACTCCAAGGGCAACCCTTGCTCCAACACGGCATCTGGGATGGCGGGCTGGTCGGGCAGACTTGCAAACCCGGCGTCA
>WQZE01000200.1 GCA_009780875.1 Bacillota bacterium
CCTGCCAGCAAGACCGCTACCAGCCCAAACACGCATAGTTTCTTTGCTATTTTTGTCATATAAACATACTCCTTGCTTGGGACTCTGTGCCCCAAATATATGCTTACTGTGTGCATTTTGCAAAAAACAATACGCTCCCAATCCACCAATACAATCAACTGCACACAAAATAGTGTGCTAACCCACAAAAAAAAGCACCGCCCAACGCCGTGCTTTTTTTAATATTATTTGGATACTTTGGATTTTTGCATAGCAAACGCCACGGCAATCAGCACAATCAACCCTGACACCAAAGAGACATAATGCGTGTCCACTTTTAGCAAATTGAGAGAGAGTGCCAGCAAATTCATCAAAAACACTCCAAATATAACCCCGCTAATTTTGCCCGTTCCTCCCGCAAAAGACACGCCACCAATGATACACGCTGCAATGGCATCCAAATCTGTACCCGTCCCCGTATCCAACGAGGCGGTTGCATCATACCCCACATTGATAAAACCAGACAATCCAAACAAAGCACCCGCTATCCCAAAACACACCAAGGTTGTTTTTAGAACACTCACACCGCTCACTTGGGCAGCCTCACGATTGCAACCCACGGCATACATATTGCGACCCGCATTGGTTTTGTTGAAAATCACCCACATAATCAACGCAATCATAAATACAGGAATCACAAAATAATAAAATTGAGCACTCCCACGCCCTTGCTTGACAGAAAAATTTGCGTGCAACAATTTGTAATAAAGCGTGTTGATTCCAATGGACAAATTTTTGTTATCATTGGTCCCAAGCGACATATACCAAAACATAACCCCGTACAAAACCATTCCCATAGCCAAGGTCATAATAAACGGGTGCAACCTGAACCGAATAATCACAAAGGCATTGATAAGCGATATCACCGCTCCCACAACCATTGCAAACAAAATGGGTAACATAATCGGAACCGTGCCAAGCCCCACAAAAACCTCATTGGACAAGCCGGATGCTTGCAACATACTCGCACATATCAACCCCACCATTCCACTTGCACGCCCAGCCGACAAATCCGTACCGCCCACAATCATAATCATTGCCATACCGAGTGCCATCGTCAAAGACAAGCCAATGCGAGTAATCAGCCTAAACACCGTACCCAAAGAGACAAAACTAGGACTTGCAATGGCGGTAAACACCACAAAAACAATCAACGCAAAAATGAGTATGTTGTTTTTCAAAAGTTGTTTTTTGTCAGCATTTTTGAACCTGTCCATCGCACGCCCAAACACGCCCATATATTTTTCTCCACCCATTGTTTTCTCCCAATCATACATAGTCCTTTGTGCAACTATGTAAAGCACCACAACCGCCCTGCCCAAAAGGCAAGGCGATTGCAAGTGTTTATTTTTGGCTCCTGATTAGGCTTGTACATATTTGTCATAAAAAACATTGACAATATGCTCTGCTGCTTTGACATCAATCTTTTTGCCCAAGGCAGTAGACAAGTCACTCATACCCGTAGATGCCAACGCTTGCCCGATCAAGCCATCCTTGCTGTTTTTGACAACTTGCAAAACCGTGCTTGCAAAGTAGTCATACTCACCAATCAAAGTTGCGGTCATACGCCCATTTTTGATATACTCTTTGCCAAACTTGGAAGCATCAAATCCAAACATAGGAATACTTGTTTTTTGATTGGAATCACCCGTATTGACACCTTTGTCCGCAAGTGTATCAATAGCCCCAATGGTCAATGCGTCAGAGTTGCCAATAATCAAATTGACTTTGCCATCGTTCCCACTCGTAGCAGACGCATATTCATAGTCGGTTTTGTCCGCAAGCCACTCTTTGACGGCACCGTCAAACCACGCTACATCTACCTCAGAATCTGTATCATACTTTTGCAAGACAATGTTTCTATCCGCCAAAAGTTGGTTTGCTTTTGCCACTGAGTTTGCACTCCTTGCATCCGCCGCTGGATTGCCCACATTGCCCCTAAACATCAAATAATTGACATAAGTTGGGTTTTCTTCTGTACCATCTTGTACTTTGTATTGACTGCCCTCACTTGTCAAAGCCTCAAAAATTTGTTCGCCCTGTTGATTGCCTCCATCTTCATTTTCTAGCCCTACAAAGATGGCATTGTCGTTGCCCGTGAGACCATTGAAACTTGCATTGTCATAAGGTTCACGCACAAAGAAGATAACATTGATACCGTTGTCTTTTGCTTTTTTTGCCACGCTCTCTGCACTGGTATACTCTTGCAAAGCCACTACCAACAAATCCGTGCCCCTTGTCAAAGCATCATCAATTTGTCTTGTTTGTGTGGCTCCATCCCAATTGGCATCGTGGTGATTGACTTCTACGCTGATATCCTTGTATTCTGTCTTTATCATCCCCTCAATGGTGCGAGACAAATCAAATCCGTACTCGTCGCTGTCTGCATACACAAACACATCCACCACAAAGTCAGCCTCTGCTTTTTTGTCGCATCCAACAAAAGCGAATACGCCCACAAGCATCAGACTTGCAACCAACATTGCAATAAACTTTTTTTTCATATTTTACTCCTTTTTATATCCTGGGTATGCTTTTTGCTCCCCAATCATATCAAACTTTTTGACAAACACAAAACCACAAAGAGAACAAAAAAAGACGGAAGTCTCACAAGACCCCTGCCCATACTTTTGTGACCCCACAAAGACCACACTCATCTCTACCGTTTTGCTGGCGATACACAACACCCATACGCACCGCTCTTTTGATGGTGCTGGTGGGTGTACTCACCCCAAAAAACCTGTCAAATCTTTTTTTTAGTC
>WQZE01000201.1 GCA_009780875.1 Bacillota bacterium
GACAAGTGATATCAAAGGAATAAAAAACTGCGGTCTAATCACATACATTTTGGAGTATCCATAGCACTCCACAATCCCTTGGTTGTAGTGCTCATTTTCTTTTTCAAGCAAGGATACCAAGACAGCGTATTCACATTCTTTTTTGGTTCGGTTTTTGTCCAGTTGAGCAAAATAATCCTTATTGCTTTTTTTGTGTGTACTCCCGTCATCTTCATTTTTCATTTCAAACATAATAGACACGAGTTCCGTTTTGCTGTTTTCCAAAAACTCTCTAAAAATATAATCGCCCTTGCTACCCTTTGCTTCATCATCCTCTTTGACCACTTTGTTGTCTTTTTCAAAGTAGGCATTGGGGAAAGCCATCGCACGCACTTTTTCAAACTCCAACTCACAGTGCTGTTCCAGCGTTTCTCCAATCAACTTGACATTGAGTTGCGACCGCATTTTGTGAATGTCCTCAATCTCTTTGTCTTTGCGTAGGAGTTCGGCATCTTTTTGTTTGATGGCAAACTCGTGAGCTGTGTTCCATTCGGATTGTTTTTGAGAAAACTCCAAATCCTTGGTTGCAAGTTTGTTTTGCAAGTCTATTGTCTTGACATTGAGTTCACTTTTCAAATCGGACAACTTTTTTTCAAATTCACCTTTTTGCTGTTGCAACACCAAATCTTTTTGCAACGACAATTGCTCTATTTGTTTTTTGAGTTCGTTGGTTTGGATAGCGATATCTTTGTCCTTGTTCTCTTTGGCACTCTTTGCGGACTCTTGTGCCAAAACCAATTCTTTGTTGAGTTTTCTAATCTCTTCTTCCGTGCTCTTGCTCAGTTCACTTTTGAGTTGCTGCTCTTTGAGCAAGAAATCTTTTTGCAAACTTGTCCGCAACTCTTTTTCTTTTTGAGCCACCTCTTTGGCTACTGCCTCTGCTTTTTGTTTGTCAAACATCTCAGACATTGCAGCATCATTGTCAAAATCATACCCACATTTTGGACACAGCATTTTTTTATTCATTACTCAACTCCTTGACTAAATGTTTATTTTGTTGTATAATATATAAATCAACTGTGACTCGTTGATAACTTTATATTTTTAATTTATAAAGTTATTTTAATTATACTACACAAAAGGATTTTTGTCAAATGTTTGTGCGTCCTTCTCCCAAACTCACTGATGAGCAAAAAATACAGATAGACAACAAATTTATCTTGCATTATATGCCCGCTGCCCCCAGCGACTTTGTCAAAGTCTATCTCTTGGGGCTTAGTTTGATAAGCACAAATAGCGAACTTATGTCCAAAGATAATTCTTTGGAACGCATAAGCAAAATGCTTGGGCTCCAAGAGACCGATGTTGTGGGTGCTTTTGAATACTGGGCGGGACACGGTATTGTCAAACTAGACAACAGCGTATATCCACCCATCGTAGACTATTTACCCACCATTGATACCAAGTATAGCGTGCTCAAAAAGTATGCCACCAAAAAATATGCAGACTTCAATTCCCAATTGCAAAAAATGCTCCCTACTCGCAATTTTTTGCCTCGTGAGTTGGACGAATACTATCAATTGATGGAGTCCACCGGCTTGCAACCGTTGGCAATGCCCATCATCGTCTCTTATTGTGTCCAACTCAAAGGCGAGAGCATTTCTAGCGCCTATATTCTCACGGTGGCACGCAACTTGGCAAAAGAAGGATTTTTGTCTCCTGAGGCAGTTGAGTCCAACCTCAATGAGTTGGAGTTGTTCAAAAATGATATCTTGGATATCCACAAACATCTCAAAATCAAAAGTAAACCAGACCTTAAAGACAAAGATTTGTACCGCAAGTGGACCACAGCATTCAAATACAAAAAAGACACGCTAGAATTTGTCGCCAAGAAAATCAAAAAAGGTGGTATGGAGATGCTGGATGCAAGGCTGTGCAAATATCATCAAATGGGCTTATTCTCCATTACACAAATTGATGACTATGACGCCCGTTATGAAAATATGCTTGCACTTGCCAAAGAAGTAGCCAAAACACTTGGCTTGTACTATGAAAGATATGATGGGTTGGTAGAAAACCACATTGCCGAATGGATGGGTCTTGGGTTTGACAATGCAAGTGTCTTGCAAATAGCCAATTTTTGCCACAAACAAAATAGGCGAAGCATTGACCAATTGCACAGTACTCTTTTGGATTTTTACAAAAAAGGGAGAGTGTCCGCAGAATCGCTCAATGACTTTGCAGTCAAGACAAAACAAGCCGATGAGTTTATCAAAAATCTCTTGACCCTTGTGGGCGAAAGTCGCCTTGTGGTATCTAGGGACCGTGATAGATACAATACCTGGGTCAACTCTTGGCTGTTGCAACCGGAGGTCATTGAGTATGGAGCAACGCTTGCAAAGTCGGCAAGCAACCCAATGGCTTTTCTCAACAGTATCCTAGCGGATTGGCACCAAAAAGGTATTCAAACGGTAGAAAAAGCAAAAAAAGAAACTCCAAACAAAATATCTACCTCCAATCGCCCACAATCCTTTGCAAAAACCAATCCGGCAGCCATCCAAAACACTGTGCCCACGCAGAGATTGACAGACGATGAAATCCAAGCCGTCTTGGACAACTTGACCTATGATGACATCTAAATATAAATTTTTTCCACAAACCAAATAAAAACTTGTGCGAGACTTGCTTATGAGAACTTACAAAGATTCCCTCAATTTTATTATTGGACGCCATCAAAAAGAATTATTGGAGTCTGATTCACTCCTTCAAAAATTGCTTGCTGGTAGCGACAAGTTTTTGGGCAATGAAAAAAAAATACGCC
>WQZE01000202.1 GCA_009780875.1 Bacillota bacterium
CTCCAAGACAATGCAATGCCGATACCCCTTGGTAAAAGCAACCACGCTTGCAATCGTATGGGCTTTGGTGTCCCCATCGCCCGTGGCTGTGCCCATATCCACAGAGCAAATGACCTCTTCAATACTATCTACACGGATATCTTCATACGCCACAATGAGGTCAGTGGACATATACCTTGCGTACAACGCTCCCTCACCCACACCACGCAAACCCAGTATCTTGTTCTTGTAGAGTTTGGTACCAACGGGTGCGTTGGATATGATTTGTGCTCTCTTGTCCGCACTGCACGCAACATTGTCACCAAAAGTAAAGTACCAATGCGTGCGACCGCTGACCACTGGCAAGTTGAGTTGCTCCAACAATTCTTGTGGATAATCTCCACGGTAGTGTGCAAGCGGTCTGCTGGTGTTGATATACTCTTGGTAGATATCCAAGTGTGGATTGTCAGGGTTGAGTGTCCAAAGCATATAGTTTTGCCGAATCGCCGCCTCACGCACAAAATCCATATCCGCAATATTTGCCTCATCCACACCCAAACACCCCAACTGTCCGCCCAGTGCATCCTCCCATCTCGCTTTGTTGTCGTATCCAAACACATAAATGATTTTTGTCTTGCCACCGTATTCAAACACCAAATGTGGTATGGTGGTTCCGCCCTTGCCATTGGCATTGTAGGTCAAGTAGTCGCCCCACACTTTGAGCAAGCCGTACTCACTTTTAATGATGTTCTTTTCTACAATGCCTTTGTTTCGCCCAGCAATGCCGTGATAAGTCTTGTCGCTCTTTGCTATCTCCAACATCAACTTCACCCCAAATCCCACCGTTGTCTTCCCGCTGTATGTGGTGCCTTCCAAGATGTCAAAACAACCTTTATGTTGTATCAAGGACTTGTATTTTGTTCCGTATTTCATTCACTGTCATTAACCTCACTATCTTGCAAACAATCCAGTATCTCTTGCAACTCGCTATTGGGTTGCCTGATGGCTACATCCACCTTTTTGTCTGGCATCTCTCCATCCAATTCCAACAACAACCGCTGTGCATCCACTTTGCCACTGAGTGCCGATTGATGCAACGCCACCATTCGCAAAACTTTTTGATTCTGTTCACTTTCTGGTATCCCTAGTTCAGACAAAGTATTGTCCGTGACTTTCAACCCATCAATCATTGCCAATATCTCTTTGGCACTCTTGCGTTCTCGGCGTGCCAAACCACTCGCCACACCACCTTTTTTGCCTCTCGCTTGTGCCTCCTCCTTGTTGGGAGGAGGTCTAAGATTCTCCCTACCTTTGCCCTTGTTGGGTTTCTTTTCTATTTTCATTTTTTTACTCCTCATACTTTTTTGGGTATAACAAAAGCCTCACGATTCCGCAAGGCTTTTGGATTGCTTCTATTCTTGGTCAGATTCTCCTTTATTCTCTTCTTGCTCATCATCCAAAAAATGAAAGAATGGCTTTTCACTGTCTTGGTCCGCTTTCCATTTTTCGTGCAGTGGCATACTTTTTGGTTGTTTATCATTATTCATAAAATACTCCTTTATCTTATCACTTTTTTTGTTTTTGGGTCAAGCCAAACTTCTATGCCATACGAGTTTTCCACTCTCACTTCGCCATTTGGCTCTATGCCCATTACACTCCATTTTCTACCATCTTTGGATTGTATACTTTGCCCTTGCTGGTATTTTGGTTTGGACGCCGCTTTCGGTTGTGGAGGAACCACTTCCATTGTTATCATACGCTTTCCATTCTCGGTATGCCCAATAGCCGTAATTTTCACTTTGCTATCTCGTTGGAGCAAAAACTCATTTTCGCCTTGCCTTGCCTCCATATTAAGATTGACAGGCATTCCGAGTCCCTTGCCTTTGGGGACATTGATTTGCATTATCAAGGCATCATCTCCATCATCACTGAATGCAAAATCATCAGATACTGTCTCTGTACCAGTACTACTAAATCCATCCAACACCATCAATTTACCCACGGTGGCTCCATCTAAGAGTTGCTTTGCATAATCACCAATTACTCCACGATACACCGTAATATCTTGTTTGAGTTCATACCGTGCAATCGCCTTGCTCATAACCTTTGCAATTTCCCTGTATGACCCTAATTGTATTGGCAACCCTGAGGAATATGACACATCATCACATCCAATGCCCTCACGCATACACTTGTTGATTTCTTTATATTCATCACCTACATAGGCACTGATGCAAGCACGCTCAACAAAATTTACTGTCTTGCTTGCATCAGTAATCATTGCAGAAAACATATCTTCGGTATAAGCCTCATACTGAGTGCCTTGTTGCTCATCCTTTCGCAAATCCTCTTTGGTGTACGGCTCAGTCTCCCCAAGCAACTCTTTGAATCGCCTTGTTTCCTCAGGCGTGCTTTCACCTGCCTTGTCTCCAAACCTACCATCACTTGCCCGTGGATGCTCACTCTCCTTCCACTCTGCCATTATACCATACTCCTTCACTTTTGTCAAATAATGTGCACCCACACTTTTGACAATACTAGTATATCATACTTTTGGGCGTTTTTACTGACATAAAATGTCTGTAACTTTGTGTTTACTTTATAAAGTAAACTTTTGTTTTTGCAATTCTTTGAGGAAACAACGCCTACAAATTATCTTGTAGATGCGTTCACCTACCAGGTCAGGGTCAACGCTGAATTCTGGGTCATCAAACGGCTCCACTTTCTCACCAAACCACAAGGCTAGCACCTCGTCCGCATCGTATAAATGACCTCATTTCTTGCAAATCAACCCATCATCTCTATCTTCCCAC
>WQZE01000203.1 GCA_009780875.1 Bacillota bacterium
ACCGATGAGATTTTTACCGTTGTGGGCAAGCTCCCGTTTGATGCTGTCTTCAATCTCAATGAGGCAGAGTACAAAGACTATGATACCAAGTTGACCGTCAGAGTTTTGGCGAAGCAACAAACGGCACCCGAGGTCACGCCCACCTTTTTGGCATATTGGAATGACACGCTTTCACAAATTGAGTTGCCGCCTGAGTATAGATTTGTCGGAGGCAGTGCGGGCACCGTGCTTGATGACAACTTTTTGTTGCAATGGTTTGAGAACAATGGACTTGCGGGCAATGAGATAGAGTACCCTATTGATGTCACATTCTATATGGCATACAACACAGACAAGCAAAACTTTGCAGATTATTATTTTGATGCAACCGTGACCATAGACAAGAGGTTGAGTAGTTTTGATGATGTAGAACTCCCCAAATTGGAGGGAGACCTTGACAAGCCGCTCAGTAGTGTTGGGCTCCCCGAAGGATTTGTTTGGCAAAACCCAGATTTTGTGATGGACAATCAATTTAGGGGTGGGAGCAAAGGTGATAGAACGGGCGAGGCTACCGCACTCTATTTGCAAGACAACGATGCCCTGCACTATCAAAGCGTAGAGGTCGCACTCAAAATTCGTGTGACCAGCCTCTCCGACAAAATAGACAATTTGCTTGGTAATCCGTGGATATTTATTGGTAGTGCGGTGGGTGCTGGGTTTGTGATATTTTTGATTTTCTTTTTGATTGCAAGGTCGGGCAAAAAACCCAAACCGGTCGCCGAGGTACCCGTGCCAGCACGCCCGGGCAGTGCAAGACCAGGTGTTGTTGGGCAAGTGCCCAAGCAAGTGGGCTATGGACAAACGCAGTATGCGGGACAATTGCCACAAGGACAAGGTAGGGCACCCTACCCACAAACACAAATGGCACCTAGGGCACAGCAAAATGGTAGACCCGCACCCCAAGGTGGACAAATGCCACCAAGGCGACCCCCTGTGCAAGGTGGTAGACCCATACAAGGCGTGCCGCAAGGAGCACAAGGTGGGAGACCTATGCAAGGTGTACCACCCCAAGGGGCACAAAGACCACCCCAATACCGCAATCCAAACAACCGATAGACCAAAACACAAGGACGCTTTTTTTGGGGTGTCCTTGTGTTTTGTATTGATATGGTTTTTTGTATGCCGTGTTTGTTGTTGGTAGGTCTTGGGTTTGTATGCTTTGTTTGCGGTTTGATTGCTAGACAATAAGGGGTCCTATACTCTGGTGTCTTGTAAGGCTTTGTAGGGGCGAACGAAGTTCGCCCGACAGGGATAAGAAGAGTAGTTTTTTGTATGTGAGCATCACGCAACCAAGTCAGCGGGCGAATGAAGTTCACCCCTACACAAACAATACAACAATTTATCACCAAAATGTCAAGCAGTACAGCAATACAGCAATACAGCAATACAGCAATACAGCAATACAAGCAATACAAGGAATACAATGGGAAGAGATGGGCAAGGGTGTGCTTTGAATATGGCGGTGTATAGCAACCACAAAATAGTCTGTCCCAACAAAGGCAAAGGGTTTTCAGCGGACAAAAACGCATCCAAACGGGAGTAGTAACGATATGGAAAAATTTGACAGAAAAAATTTGTGCAAAATTGTTTGACAAAACAAAAATTATGTTGTATACTATTGTTAACATATTGTTCACAATTTAATATTTATTCAAATATATTCAAGGGTACTTTAAGGCGTGCCCCAGGGTATTCAAAGGTGTTTACGATGGAAAAAGCAAAAAATTTTCGTAGGTTGTTCTTGTCACTAATCCTTCTTGTGGGATTGATGGCAAGTATTGCTACGCCCACAATCATAGCCCCCAGTGCAACCAAAGCATTGCGTGGAGATGGGCGGTTTGCAGGCAGTATTTATGTCAAGGATTTGGAGATTGGGGACTATCTCAGCAAGACCGTTTTTCAAGGCGATTGGTACAATTGGCGTGTCATTGCCAAAGATGAGCAAGGCGTGATGGTGCGTGCTGAGTATGTGGTATCATATAGTGGCAACAGCAGCGGCAACGGACTATTGCCAGCACCGAGTCCCGATGATATCAACCAGTTTGTCAATATGGCATACAGCGAATCTGGCACCACTGAGGATATCAAGGATAGGTTTGGAAAGTCGCTCATCAATCCTTGGATAGCCCACCGTACGCAACCAGCGAGCGGTACGACTTCTCGCAACAAGAGCGGTTCCAACTATTGGGAGCAATCCAATGTCAGATGGTACTTGGCCAATAGTTGGGGTTATTGGTCCAACAACACGGCGACGGCTGTTGCAGGCAAGATTGTTGCCAACCCATTGGTGCAACAACCGCTTTCTTGGGTGGATGTGAGCCGGTCTGTGCTCAATGCGGGTAAGACCAGCATTCTTATGAACCAACCTGACCCAAACTATACGGATTATGCTGTTTGGGGTAGGAAGTCCGATGGGTCTTGGATTGGCAATGCGGATGGGTCGGATTCCTATACCGATGCAGACAAGTTTAGTGGCAAAAAGACTTTTTGGAACAATGACCCCGATGGAGTACCTTACAATTTGGTGTACACCAATGTTCAGGGTGGTGGCAAAACAAGCGTTGATTTGATATATAATAACGGTCCATACTATCAATCCAATGATAGGCAATTTTTGGCGCCCACCAATATTTTGCTGAGTGACGAGGTCAAAGCACTCCGCAACCCAAAAGGGGGGGCCTATACACAAGGTTTGGACAAAGGTGGTACAGCAAGATTCACTTGGACCAGTCTACCTGTCCCCAATAAGTCT
>WQZE01000204.1 GCA_009780875.1 Bacillota bacterium
GGCTTGCCCATTTTGTTGATTGCCTTGGGGCTTGTGGCGATGGCGTTTGCAGGTTTGGGTGGACTCTCGTTTGGGGGCTAACTAGACAAATGCAAAAAATATTGAGTGTCATTGGGTACCCACAATATTGATTTGTGGGGTGCACGGGTGAAGAATGACCCTATTTTTTATCATTAGGTGAGTTATGGATTTATTTTTTATGTTTGTTTTGCCTTCGTTGATTTTTGCATCCATCGTTGGGCTGATATCTATGGTGTCAAGGTGCAAAAAACTCAAAAAGCAAAACAACGCCCAAGACACAAAATAGCAAAATATATAACAAGTCGCAAGACTACACGGCAAGCAATTGCAAAGGGGTGACAATGAAAAAGACAAGAATTTTGGGGTTTTGTATGTGCCTATTGTTGGCACTGACACCGGTGGTGATGATGGCGTGCAACGAACTTGACGGTGCAAGCAATCCAGAGGGACCTGGTGGGGGCGTTGTAGGCAAGCAAGTTACGCTCACTTATGGTGAGGTGGGTGTAGAAAAACACTCGTATTTTCCATATACAACAGCGACCGTAGAGGGCTCTACCATCAAGCAACTTGAAATTGGAGAGGCTTTTGGTCCCACAGGCAAAGTGTGGCTAGACCAAAGTGTTGCTACTCCCAGCGTTGCATACAACAATCCTTGGTATCCGGCTATCAAAAATGCAACCTTGGTGGCTGACTATACGGGTGGTGGTTATGCTTATGCTGAGGGGTTGGATGCGGCACAAAGGCATTATATCAACATTGGTGGGCAACAATTTGTGCTGTCTGTCAACGAAAAATACGATGATACACACGGTCGTTTTCCGGTTTTGCAGTTTAGGGCTTTGCAAAGCACAGGTTGGCAAACGGTTGACCCCGATGCAATGGCAGGACGCAAACAAAATGATGACACGATGGGCAACATTTTGAAAGCAGTGTATCCAAATGGGACAGCGTGGAAAAAAGCAAGTGCACTGACTTTGTTGGATGTGGGTGCAACAGGTATGACTACTAGTCTCAATGGCGTCTATCAAGCCAATGACGGTACCGTGGTTGTGGATGCTGGCGGTGACTTTGGGGCACGATACGGCGATGTATCATTGATGCTTGTGTTCAAGGACGGCAAAGTGCAAAGTGTTGGCGTGGGTGTGTTGGATGACCACCGTAACCGGATAGAAAATCCGTCGGATGATATGATTGCTCAAATGTTGGAGTACTTTGTTGGCAAAGATCTTGCACAAATAGAGACTTGGTTTGAAAATGACAACGGCGGCGATTTGGATACCGAGAGTGGTGCAAGCACGAGCAATACGCAAGGTGGAATAATGCACTCTCTTGGGCGTGCTTTTGCACTCAATGACCAAATGGTGTGTGAGAGACTGGATGATATCAAAGAACTCGACAGTGCAGGGACAGAATGGCTGTCGGACCAATATTTGGCAAAGCATATGGATTGGTATATTGATGCTGTCAAAAAGGGTGAAGTGTTTGCGGCAGATGCGAGCGGTGCAAAGTTGAGTGGCTTGCAGGAGATAGATGGGACAGAGTATGACTTTGACAAGTGCCCTCTTGATGGTGCCTTTGTCAAAAATGACAAAAACAGCACCTACCAACCAGGTCGTGGCTTGGATGGCAAAAACTTTTTGGCGGCAATGGATGTCATTGCAAACAAAATTATGGACGGCAACGGCAGAGTGGAGTTTGTCAGAGTTGCCCCAGGTACGGGCAATTGGCAAGACTTGCGTATCAAAGATATTGATTTTTCGGGTATCGGATTGGATGCCAACAGTGGTGCGTCCGGTGCGGGCGATGGTACGCTCAATGATTTTTGGTTGCAATACGGTGCATCGTATGCCCAAGTAGCCATCAAAACTTTGGATATGGCAAAGGGATTGTCTATTTCATAGTGCAATACAAACACAAAAAAACACACCCATTGCAAGACCGTGCTTGCAATGGGTGTGTTTTTTTGTGTTGGCATACAAGTCAAATGGTGGAGTAAAAATCACTTTGCATTGAGAATTTCTAGCGTGACGGTCTCTGTAAATTTGCTAGCGGAGAGTGTGCCACCAATGGCTTTGGGCAAATGGGTGGCAAGCACGGTTTTGAGTGCCCGCTCTACCGACTTTGCCTCTGAGATGAGTTTGCAAGATTGAGACAAAAGCAATGCGGTGCTCAAAATACAACCAATGGGATTGGGTTCTTTGTCGTCTGGATGGGTGTGATACGCATAGTACAAGTCGTTGTCAAGCCCAATATTGGCACTCGCAATGCTTTCAGGTACGCCTGTCAAGGACGCCAATTGTGCAGTCAAAATTTGCCCAATCATATTGGATGTCAGCAAAATACCAAAGTCTTTGGGTCTTTGAGAAAGTGCAAACAGACAATCTTCTATGAGCATATGGGTGGTTTTGATGGCTGGATAAGCGTTGGCTATCTTGGATACAATGCGTCTCCATAGTTTCCCGTTTTCTGTTTTGTCTGCCATATCAATGCTGACAATGGGCAAGTTTTTGAAACTTGCAAATTCATAGGCGGACTTGGCAATCCGCTCAATGTCCGCAATGGTGATGCCCTCTGTGGTATAGGCTTGCTCGCCTTGTTTGGTTTGCCTGAAACCTTGCTCTGTTTTGAGTGTGCTTCCGAGTGACTCTTTGATGACAAAAAGCGTGGTATCTTTGGTCAGTGTATTTTTGAGTGGCGATAGTTTTTTGAGTGGTTGCAAAAATTCAATGGGCGTGATTTCCA
>WQZE01000205.1 GCA_009780875.1 Bacillota bacterium
CTGGTATCCATTTTTAATTGCTTGGATATCTTGTTCACCCAGTTTTGGACTGGTGAGTATTTGCAGGGTGCCTTTGTTGGTCGCCAATGCTTGGATGCCCTCAAAAATCGTCTCAAATACACTCGCACAAAAAAAACCAGCACACCGCTTGTAACTTGTAGCAACACAAAGACTGGGCACAAGCAAGGCACTTGCAATACCCTCTTGCCCACAACTAATATAACTCTTGCAAAGTGACAACTCTTTTAGTCCCAATTTTGCTCTCTCCCAATCATTGTATCAAGATGCTGACCCAAAGTCTCTTTGATAACAAAAAAAACCTATACCAAAAAATGATATAGGTCATTTTTATAAAATTTTGGAGCACAAAAGGCGGAGTGGTTTTTACCCCCCCCCAAGGTGCGAACCGTGTGGCCAATGCTGTGGATATAATTTTCTCATTGTGTTTATTATAACATAAATACTACAAAATTGCAAGTGTTTGTCTTTCTCTGTGCCTTTTTGCTTTTGGACTTTGCTATGCCCCTTGATTTTCATACTGTTTCACAAGGAGTTTTTGTCTGGCGGTATCTATTTGGTCGTTTTCGGCTTGGTGGTCTGCGGCTATCAAAAGATATCGCACAATCACAACGACTACACATGCGATGTCCAAGATGGCAAAAATAACTACGCCTGCTATGAGGGTGAGTGCAATGCCTGCGAGCATTACAAAGAGGGTGATACCTATGCCACACAATACATTGGTCAACAAAACGAGGGCAATCATTCCAAAAAAATTGAGTTGCATATTGTTTTTGAGACTACGCAACCTATGACCGATATCTTGTTCTTCTACTAGGTTACCCAAGCATTTAGCAATATGTGCAAACTCTCTTTCCGTTTTGACTTGCCGTACAAAAGATTCCGCTTGGGATGGGGCATTGATTGTATCTTGACCTGCCGTATTTTTTTGCATTGTGTACCTCCCAACTATACAATGAGTATAGCACAGCCGTACACAAATATGCTGTCTTTTGTAGTCGTATGATGGTTTTTTTTGTCACATCTCTATCACTTTGACAAATTTTTTGTTGACCGTGTCAAACAAGCCCAAATCGGTCATACGGTGTGTACCCAAGATGGGGAGCGACAAGAGAGAAAGAGTAGCAAAAGGCTCTACACGCCACGCAAACATATCTTGCAATTTGACACGCAAACCTGCTTGCCTGCTCGCCACAATGCTTAGCTCACAATCGCTCATCAGTCCGCCAATGGGCAACGGAAAACTCTCTTTTATCATTCCATCCACAACCGCCACAATGCCGCCACCTTGGCGGATAAGTTCGTCCACAGCAAGCGTCATATCCACCGTGTTTTTGCCCACCACAATAAGATTATGGCTATCATAGGCAATGCTCTGTGCAATGGCACCCTTTTGGAGACCGAGACCACGCAAAAGCCCCAACCCCACATTGCCCGTGGCGTCGTACCTCTCAATGACCGCCACTTTGCAAAGGTCTTGTTCCATAGGCAAAAGCAAATCCCCATCCGCAGTCACGGCAAATTTTTCTTTGACAAGGGTTGTCTTGCGTGCATCTATACTATCTATGCAAATCACCTGTGCACCCACCGTCTTGTCTTTGCATTTGGCTACATCTACCGCAAAACAATAACTTGTGGACACCACAGGCTTGACATTGAAACTTTTGATATGGTCAAATTTCAAATTTTTGGGCTCATAACACAATTGCTTGTGGTCAAACACCACTTGCCCTTTGCAAATCGTGGTGCACACCACAAAGTTTTGCAAATCCTCCACTACGGCAAGGTTGGCAAGATAGCCAGGTGCCACCACCCCGGCATCTTGTCTTGCATAACAATCTGCGGCATTGATGGTCGCCATTTGCAACGCTGTATAAACACTGACACCCTGTGCAACACACTCCCGCAAATTATGATTGATATGTCCATATCTAAAAATATCATTGGCAATTTTACCATCACTGCATAGCGTGCATCTGCGTGCTTGGTTGCCATCAAGACCAGGCAACAAGGCAAGCATTGGTTGGTTGTGCGTGCCCAAACACAAGGACACATAGACGCCGCTTGCAACCTGTTGTTGCATCACCGCTTTATCGGTGACCCCGTGATTGATACGCATACCACACGCCAAATAGCCGGCGGTTTGCATTGCATCTACGCCCTCATTGTGTCCATCCATCAATTTGTGATTGGCTTTGGCGTGCTCTATCTTGGCTAGGCACTCTTTGTCAAGGTCACAAAGCCCCTCCACATCTCGCATCTCACCGAGTCCAAAGTACTTGTCATCTCTCAAAAGTTTGCCAACCACACCGCTCCCCATTGTTGCACCGCCGCTTTCATACTTGGTGGTGGGCACACAACTGGGCACCTTCCAAAATGCCTCGATGGGTTGCCTTTGCATCTCTTCTCTCAAAAACTCAATGCCCGCTCTTCCGTACACATTGGCTATGTTGTGAGGACAAACAAAAAGCGTCGTAGTGCCGTGTGCCAACACGCTGGCTGCCAATTGGCTCGGTCTCAACGCCGTGCTCTCAATGTGCATATGACTGTCCACAAATCCGGGTGTCACAAACTTGCCCGCACAATCAATCTCCACCTTGCCCTTGTATTTGCCAACCCCCACAATCATCTCATCCACGATGGCGACATCTGCAACAAATTGGGTGCACCCCAGCACATCCACCACGGCACCACCTTTGAGCACCACATCCGCCTTTTTTTGACCTTGTGCTACTTGTA
>WQZE01000206.1 GCA_009780875.1 Bacillota bacterium
GGGAAGGATACTCACACCAAGAACGGGAGCCTATGCACAACCGCCATCTTATGGGTATGGGCAAACGCAAGCAAGGCGTATCATCACCGTGGCTTTGCCAACCAACAATAGCCGACCTCCTAGACCCAACGGGAGCAATCCACAGGGAGATAGATACGGCAAGAGTATGGAGTATATGTATCCGCCCAATCCTCCCAGAAAACCTAGGTAATTTGTGTCAAAACTCTGATGATTTGTTGGCAATGCAACAACCAATCGCAAGCATTGGTTACAACATTCCCTTTGCCAATGCAATATGACCACAATGACAGTGTGAGAGGATATGAAAGGGGAATGGTGAAAAATGCTTGGTTGCAGGCTTGCAAGGAGAAGTATGAAATTCAAAATGGTGCACAACAACTTTAATGTATCCAACCTTGACAAAAGCCTACGGTTTTATCAAGAGGCGTTGGGTTTGGTGGAACAACGGCGGATACGAGGCAATGATTTTACGATTGTGTTTTTGGGCAATGGGGAGAGTTCACACAGACTAGAATTGACTTGTAATGATGACCATCCTCACAAATATAATTTGGGCGACAATGAGTTTCATTTTGCATTTGAAACCGATGATATTGCCAATGCACTCAAAAAACACAAGGAGATGGGCGTCGTGTGTTACGAAAATCAGGCGATGGGTATTTATTTTATTGTGGACCCAGATGGCTACTGGTTGGAAATTGTTCCTGCAAAGTAGCAGTAGAGCCATAGACCAAAGGAAGAATCCCAATGGATATACAAGAAATCATCGGATACCGTTTTTGTGACCAGAATCTTTTGCAACAAGCCTTGGTCACGCCCTCCTATGCCAACGACCACAAGATAGAAAGCAATGATAGATTGGAATTTTTGGGAGATAGAGTGCTAGGGTTGGTGGTGGCAGAAAGGCTGTACAAGCAAAAAGGGTTGCGTGCAGGTGTCATGACAGACCAAATGAAAGCCTTTGTTGAAAACGCGCACTTGCCTATTTGTGCAGAGAGATTGGGCTTGGTGGTGGCTGGGGGAGACAAACAATATACTTGTCCTTTTGCCAAAGTGTCCAAACCTGGATTCTTGTCCATCAAGCAAGTGGCAGACCTTGTGGAATCGCTGATTGGAGCCGTCTATCTGGATGGAGGATTGCACGCCGCCGCCAAGGTGGTAGGCAAAATCTTGGTTGACAAAGTTTGAAAAATGTGATATAATAGTATATATCATTGTAGATTACGATTGCTTTAAAGGCAAAAGTAAGATGCACGCATATACCGACAAATTGCACGACGAGTTGAGATAAATTTTTTATAAACCGTGCCTTGTGCACTGATTGCGAGGAGCAATCAAATTATTTTTTTCAAGACAAGTTGTTTGAGAGTCAGGCAAATGTCCCAAGTGCACACACGGAAGTGTGCAAAAACGGACAGGTGCCAGACCGGGGCGCACCCCTGCGTTGCCCGGCTAGAGTCTGAGAGTCGTGCAATTTTGGACGGTAGTCCTAGGGTAGTGCATAATTATGCAAGAAAATGAATAATTATGCAAAGTGCCCATAGGCAAGAGAGTAGATAAAAGAGACTGCCAAAAGTTGCGACCAAATTTTCAGCCAAAAGCCACGCCTTTTGGCGTCAAGAAAATTTGCGTATGGTCGCAAGGCGACAGCCTCCATTTTGGACGGTAGTCCTGAGGCAGTGCATAATTATGCAAAGTGCAGTAGGGAGTCCATTGTCCCCAAACCAAGGCAAGCCGTTGCAAAAACAAGGGTAACACTAAAAACAAAAGAGACTGCCCAAGTTGCTATCCAATTTTTTGGACAAAAGAACACATTTTGGTGACACCAAAATAGACGATGGTACACATAGGCGAGAGCGACAACTACGAATAAATATTTCTAAAAAGCACAATGATACAAAGAGAGTGCTTGCAAATACAAAAGAGAAAGTGTGTCAAATGGAGACACAAACCTACCAAATTGCATACAGTTTGGGGGCTCAAAAATTTTTGTGTAGGGTGGATGCAAGTTCAACCCAAAGAGAGGATTTATGGAATGGTGGCAAGCAGTTTTGATGAGTGCTATCCCAGCAATCGTGGTCGGTGTTATCGCACCCATTATTGCAATGATTTTGCGTAGCGAAAAAAGGGCTACCCGGGTTGGGCTACTCAAAACGAAGTACGAGCAAGTCATTGCAATACTGAGTGATTTGATTTGCAACACAACGGAGTTGTGTATTGCTTTTGCGGATTACCAAGAGGTTCCACAAGAGCATTTGACCAAGTTGCATAGAGCCAGCATTATTGGTTTTTGCAAGGCTAGATTGTTGTTGCCT
The DNA here is from genome assembly GCA_009780875.1 of Bacillota bacterium. Lineage (GTDB taxonomy): Bacteria > Bacillota > Clostridia > Christensenellales > Pumilibacteraceae > WQZE01. The sequence goes on from WQZE01000206.1 coordinate 2,337, forward strand.
AGTGAGATTTATGGGCAGTTCAAATTGTTTTTTGACGAAGCAAGTGCTTTTTTGAATACGGTCAAACGCTACAAAGCCGTACAAGTGGATGATGCGGTGTGTTTTGATGGACTCAAAAGAGTGGTGGCAAGAAACGATGCAGGTGTTATGGCGTGCAAAGTGTATATTGAGACTTTTGTGGCAAAATAAGAAAGCCGTTGTGGTACACAATGCTTTGTGTGTAGCAAAGGATGGTAGAAAATGCAAAATAGAAATACAGGGAACAATGCCCCCAAGACAAGAGCATCTGCACCCAAAAACACAAGGAGCAGTGCTCCAAAGGTGGCAACCGCTACTTCTAGAAGTACCGACAGGTTGGGGCAAGCGGGTGGCAGCACACAACGACAGACCACACCAAGGGTGACCAACACCGGTAAACC
>WQZE01000207.1 GCA_009780875.1 Bacillota bacterium
GGCAACGCCAACGCCCCAATCAAAGCAATGACCGCAGCAAACGAGAAAAACATACCCATAATGACAAAAAACGCCCGAAACTGTGGTCCGCTTTTTTCAAAGCAACCACGCAACAAAAACAATACAGCGGGCACCCCCAAGGCAATCAGCACCGCAAAAGACAAATTAAACCACGCAAAGGACTCTTTTGTGCCCTCCAAAACGCTCAGTAGATAGAGCACGGCGGCTCCCAAAAATCCTAGTGCAATGATTGCACGGTATCCCATTTTTTTCATTTTTTGACCCCCTATGTCGTTTTTTATTTTTGTGTCAAGTACCACACCAAAGCCCCAATCCCCACGGCGACAAGCGGTATGGCAATGGTCAAAAACACCTTGAACCCTGACAACGGACTCTTGCCGTACACTTTGCCCGTGACTCCATTGACAAAATAATTGAAAACTTTGTTTTTGAATTTGCTTGCTCCCACATAAATAGGCAACAACAAGTATTTGAAAGTCACATTGCTACAATAGGTATCAATATTCATATACCCTATGGTATCATAGTGATACTGCCCCAATATCTTGCGATAGAGACTTTTGTCAATGACCCTGCGTGCATCCGCCCAGCAATCCATCCCATCACGGTTGTACTGATTGGCAGAATACCCATACAAATAATTGGGCACATATTTTTGTGCGCTCAACAAATGAAAAGGCGACAATTTGTCAATCGTTTTTTGTGCAATGGTGGTGGATGCTTGTATCAATATGTCATCAAAAAAATCATTCCAAGTCCCACTGACATAGAACCACACGGTCTCTGTATAGGTCTCTGTCTGCCCATTGGCTCCACGCCTTGTCCTGGTCTCGTGCCTACCCAACTTGCCTTTGTAGGTTGAAAATGTCTTGCTATCAAAAGTAAAGGCCGGATTGTACACCCCACGCAAATTCTCTGCCCTGAAAGCCTTTTTGTATTTGCCGGGAGCATATGCCTTTTTGCGTACCCAATTTTCAACACACTCACCCGCTCGTGCTTGCGTCAGTGCAAACGGCAAAAGAGAGTACGGTTTGAGTCCAGCCACTTGGTCGGATTTGACCACACTGGTGGATCTGCAATAGGGGCAATCTTTGGCGAGTTCCGTGCTGTGCACAACCTCTACCGCACCGCAATTGTCACACCTAAAAACGCTGGTATCCTCATCCCAAGGCGTACTTGCCCCTAGCAACTCCTCTATGGCTCTTTCTTGGTTGGCGTATTCTTTGGCAAAATCCAACTCCGTGCCACAATGGTCACATTTGAGTTTTTGTGTCGCCGCATCAAAAGCGGTGGTCGCACCACAATTGGGACACTTGGATACATCCAAGTTTTTTTCTTTCATATCCATTTTTTGGAGGTCGCTGTATTCTTCACTCTCCCGGATATCTATTTCTTCTACCTCTGCCATCTTACCTCCGTACAAGAGGGTACCTAGATTGTACGCTCATCTTTTGCTTTTTCAAGTCGCTGCCTTGCCACACTCTGGGCAAAATTTGCCACCATTCAAGTCTGCACCGCACTCACATTTTTTGCTAGCAGACAAGTTTTCACCACACTCTGGACAAAACTTGGTGCCTGCTGGCACGCTTGCCTTGCACTTGGGGCATTCCACTCCATTTTTTTGTCCGCACTCTGGGCAAAATTTGGCATTGGGTTGCATACCTGCACCGCACTTGGTACATTTGACCATTGCGTTGGGAGCACCTTGTTGCGTTGGGCCATTCATAGCACTACCAAAAGCATTGCCAAACACATTGCCAATCCCCACACCCATACCAATCCCCATCCCAGCACCCATCATAGTGCCGGCGGTGCCTGGGTTTTTGGCAGCAGCCACCATCGCATCGGCAGCAGCCATTTGAGTATACACATCCACATTGCCTTTCATCATATTGAGACCCGTGGACTTGTCAAGCATCTTTTCAAGTTCTTCTGGCATAGAGAAGTTCTCAATATTAAACTCAGATACTTGTATGCCCAAACTCTCCATACTGGGAGCAATGCTCGTTTTTACGGTGTTTGCAAGTGCCCCAAGATTGGCGGCAGCCTCCAAAATTGGCACTTGTGACTTTCCAAAAGCCTCCGTCATTTTGGAAATAAGCAAACTACGCAAGTAGTCCACGATATCACTCGTAGCATACGACCTTCCGCTCCCGCTCAACTCTTGCATAAACACAAAAGCATCAGATACCCTAAAAGAGTAATTGCCAAATCCACGAACACGCACCGCCCCATAATCCTTGTCTCTCATAATAATGGGCGTTGTGGTTCCCCATTTTTGTCCAATAAATTGCGTCGTTTTGACAAAATAAATATCACTTTTGAAAGGTCTCTCAAAGCCATACTTCCAACTCAACAATCTTGTAATGACAGGAATATTGTCGGTATCTAGTTTGTAGGTTCCAGGCAAAAAGACATCCGCCATTTTTCCCTTGTCCGCAAAAATTGCCACCTGTCCATCACGGACAACCAACATACTACCCTTATTGATTTCATTTTTGCCAAGGTCAAACTTGTGCACAATGGTGGTCTTGCTATCATCAGGCCACTCAACGATTTTTAGGATTCCCATAATTTTCTCCCACTGCTTTGCATTTGTTGTCAAAAGAGCACACTACCCTTCTTGCACTCTACCCTACCATTATACCCCATATTTGCATTTTTGTCAACCCAATCACCCGCTCTTGCATTGATTATACCGCTGATATTCCCACACTCTCCGA
>WQZE01000208.1 GCA_009780875.1 Bacillota bacterium
CACCATTGCTCTCAACAATCATACGGAACAAATCAAAAATGATTTGGGAAATCAATTTTCTGAACTCCACATACTCAAAGAAGAACTTAATGCACAATTTTTGCAAATCAAAAGTGAGGTAGACACCATACACGCCACTACCAATGATTTTGCCAAAAACACCCAAGGACAAATGGTTGCCTCCTTGCAACAAACGCAAACACAAACAACCGAGAGTGTTCAACAATGCACAAGCACTATCCTAGAAGATTTGCAAAAAGTGAAAGATAGTCAAAAGCACTTGGTGGACACGATACGGATTTTGGATGAAAATATTCAAGCCGTGAAAACAAGTCAAGAGAAATTCAACAAAAAAGCAAGTGCTGGGTGGGTGTTTTTTGCACTGTGCTTCCCTCTCATTGCTGCCATCGTATACCTTGCCAATGTGAGGCAAAATCCACAAAGAGCCAAAATGTTGGGGCTTGGCATATTTATTTCTTTGTTGCTTACGCTTTGTGTGGTCATTGCTGGCGTTGTTTTGCTCTTGCTCAATCAATACAATATATTGACTTTGCCCTGGATTCCCATTCTTCCTGGACACAAAATATAATCTTAGATTTTGGGCGATTTTTGGGTCGCTCAAATTTTTTTATTTGTGCAAAATTTAATGCAAAATAAAATTGACATTTTTTGGAAAATGTAGTATAATAGATTGTATCCATATTTTTTATTAAAAATTTGTTGCAATTTTGAAAATAATGAGGTTGGCAATGGCTGGCAATCAAAAAGATTTGGTTTTTGATAATCTAAATTTGATTATCCTAAGACTTCTAGACGAGGGTGACAAAACCGTCGTACAATTGGCAAAAGAGATGGAGTTGCTTACAAGCGGGCAATCCAACATTCCTACTGGGAAAATCAATAGCGTACTCCGAAAACTGGAAGATGCTGGTTTTGCTGTATGGAGAGATATTGGGAAAAATGGCAAACAAAAAAAACAACATCTTGTGACCGAAATGGGACGCACCGAGTTGACTCGCCTAAAAGCCGAATATGAATATGAACGCACCAAAGCGGATAGTTTGGTCAGTTCAAAAGCCATCAATCTCTCTGCTTTGCCACCCGTGCAAAGAGTGCCCAAAAAACCTAGAATCAAAAAAGAACCGTCTCCCAAAAAACCTGCTGCTTTTGAGCCGACTCCACTTGAAACACTGTTCTTTGACGCCAATCCTATCACACCTGAAAGCGCAAATATTGTGGAGGAGCACCCTCCCATAGAGGCGTCGGAACCCATTCAAAAGTCAGATGACACTACGATTTACAATACAACACATATCTATAATTTTATTGGAAATCAACCACAACCAATAGAGGGCGAACAGCCAGAATCAAACCAAGCCCCTATTGTCAGTGAAATGGATACCGTGGAATCGACCAACGAACCCATAGACAGCATTGATAGCGGATCCGTGTTGCAATCCATCTATGATAGCAATGCTACCAATAGTTATTTGGACAATCAATTTGTGCCCAATGAGTCACCAAATTTTGAGGAGCCGGTTGCTTTGGTGCAAGATTCCCCTATCTCTGACTTTGGGTTTGGCAACTTTGACGAATATGAGCCGGATATAATGGAACCCGTTTTGCAAGCGGCACCCGAAACCACCTTTTCGGAGCCACTCAACGCCTATGAAAGTGAAAGACAACAAGAATTGGACCGTGGATACAGGGCTGCGTTGCTAGCGTTGATAAAACCCTACAAGCCCACCATTGTCACAAAAAAACGAGTTGTTACACAAGAGCCCATTGAACGCAATGTATTCAAAACTGAGCCAATCCCTACGGCACCCATTTCACCCGAGCCTGACTTGCCTATGCCGCAAGAAGATGATTTGGAGCCACCTTACAAAGAGCCCAATTTTGTGACCCAAACCAATGCAGTGTATAGTAGCCCAGACAATCACGAAAATCAACCATACAGACCAACCTATCACCATACGACCGTTCAAAACAATTACTATACCAATGCCAACCAAAACAACACCGTTAGCGAGTATCAACAAAGCAAAAATGTGCCAGCCAACTATGTTTCCAATTTACCATCTTTGGAGCGAGTGTTCACTCCAAGAGTCAAACAAGAACAACAAAAGCACGAATTTTATAGGTATAGACTCAAATCTACACGACTCAGCATTTTGTCACTCATTATGCTTTTGGAGACCGTGCTTACCTTTTTACTGATTGTTGTGGTATTTGGTGCAAAACAACCCACCAATATTGATATTACTCTATATATCCTTTCGTTGTTGATGGTAGCGGGTGTATTCATTTATGCAAAAGTACGCTTGCATCAAGAGCCGCACGCCAAAGAACGATACCCTGACCACAAAACACTCAAACTGAGCGTATGGTTCACCATTGGAATCTTTATTGTTTTGACCGTGATTGCCTTTTTGCTCAACTTGATTTTTGGTATGCCACTTCTTACCGTATCCAATTATGCTACCAGTTTCTTTTTGCCAATCATTCTTGCAATCAATGCACCACTCAATTGTCTGATTCATATTGCACTCCTCAAAAGTGATAAATATACCGTTGGACAATAACAGTTTTTACAACAAAAGGACAAGCCGTTTGCTTGTCCTTCTGTTTATATCAACGAAACATTTTGGTATTATTTGTGATACTCTTTACCCGCAAGAATCGTATACCCCCTATATAGTTGCTCCAATAATACAACCCTAAACAA
>WQZE01000209.1 GCA_009780875.1 Bacillota bacterium
CACGACCTACACGACCTACACGACCTACACGACCTACACGACCTACTATATTACCATTATAACATATTTTTTTGATTTTGTCAAATATTTGACACGGAATTTTTTCATTTACTGACACTTTTTTTCATAATCTTACAAAATGCAAACCCTATAAATCCAAGACAATGCAAACACACCCCAGACCTACCATACAAAACCCACAAGAAATCAAGGCAATAAAAACACACACCAACCCAAAACGCAAAAGCCCTGGCATTGTCTTTTGCAACCTTACAAAATCCAAGAGAAGGCACTCGGCAGGGCAAGTTCTTGTTGGATTTGTTGCATTGTGTACCACTGCCATTGTGGGGACAATGTGTCTATTTCGAAATAATAGGCTTTCATATGCCAAATCTTGTGTGTAAAAATATGCTTGTGTTGCCGTGTTTGATAGGGTTGCCTTTGGGCACCTTGACAAGAGTCCCATAAAGAGACTTGCTGCATTGCTTGTTCTGCGGTCATTTGCATTGCAACATTGGGGAACTCAAACAACGATGCAAGCAAACCGTCTTGGTTTCTTTGACAAAGTGCAAAGTGTTCTCCCTTTTTCAATACAAAAACGGTGATTTCTTGCTCTGTTTGCTTGGTTTTTTTTCTAGCACTCGGCAAAGTTTCTACCAGCCCTCTCTCATAGGCACTACAACTGCTTTGCACGGGACAAATTTCACACTGTACTTTTTGCGGCGTGCAGATGACCTCGCCAAGTTCCATCAAAGCCTCTGTAAAATTGCCTTTTTTCTCGGTCGCTTGGTACAAAGGCACCAAAACTTGCTCAACCTTTTTGCAATCTGCCGTACAAGAAAAAGCAAGGTCGCAAGCCAAATAACGACTCACCACCCTAAAAACATTGCCGTCCATTGCGGGCGTATCTAGCAAAAAACAAAGAGAACATAGTGCCCCAGCGGTATACTTGCCCACACCTTTGAGACGCAAAACCTCTGGATAAGTCCGTGGGAACTCCCCGCTAAAATCTTGCATAATTTGCTTGGCTGCAAAATGCAAATTTTTGGCACGGCGATAGTACCCAAGCCCCTCCCACATTTTGAGCACTTGCGACTCCTCTGCTACCGCCAAATCTGGAATACTTGGGAAAACACACATAAACCGCTCAAAATACGGTATCACGGTGGCAATGCGAGTTTGTTGCAACATTGTCTCAGATACCAAGACACCATAGGGAGTTGGGTCTATCCGCCAAGGCAAACACCTCGCATTGTCACCAAACCACCTCAAAAGTGGCAACAAAAAATTGTCTTTTCCGTGTTCGCCACGCAATTTGGCAAAAGCATCCTCACACATCAAAATCCTCATCGCTCAGTTTTTCCACATTGGATTGTTTGATATATCCATTGCCTTTGGTAGAAAAGAAATCGTGATTCTTGGTTTTGGTATCCAATCCGCTCATCACAATGGCATTGACTTGGGATGCTTGCACACCAAACATAGGTGCAAATCCCAAATTTTTGAGCGCATAGTCTGCGTGATACTGTATATATGTCACCACATCATCCACAAGCCCCAACTTGGTGTACAGACTCTTTGTGTACTCCAACTCTATTTGATACAATTGCAAAAGCAGTGCCTTGACCTCTTTTTCAAGTTTGTCTTGTTGCTCCTCATCAAACTTGGTGGCAAAAATCTCTTGGGCAATGGTACCCACAAACATACCGTGTATGACCTCATCTCGCACAATCAAATTGATTATCTCACCCGAGGACACCAGTTTGCCCTGCCCTGCCAAATACAATGGATAAAAGAAACCACTATAAAAAATGAAACTCTCCAAAAATACGGAGGCAGCACACGCCATATACAAAGATTTCTCGTCTTTGATTTTGCAATAATAATCCCCACTGCATATCGCCAATTTTTTTTGCATCAAAGGCTCATCCTTGACCCACGCAAAAAGTTGGTCAATCTCTGCTGTGGTGCATAGGCTTGAAAATATGGTGGAATAACTTTTTGCGTGCATATGCTCCATCATCCCAGAAAAAGCAAGCACAGATTTTGTGGGCAAATCCTCAATCGCCATTGCCAACTGCGGAGTGCCCAAGGTACCTTGCTCAGTATCAAGCAAAGTGAGACCCGCCAAAATTTTGGTATAGGTGTCCTTTTGGTCATCCGTCAAAGTCTTGTAGGTCAACTTGTCGTCCGCAACGGGAATCTCCTCATCCACCCAAAACTGTCTTATGTTTTGGTTCCAAAACAATTGTGTTTTTTCTCTTTTGATGGCGTTCCAATTGACCGCCTCTTTTTTGTAATCATTTTGTCTCAATCCGTACATAACCTATCCCTCCCTTTTCTTATCAATCACTGCTCACACTCTCACACAGAGCACAACAAACACTCTTCAATACTCAAATTTTTTGTACGGGTATAATACAAACTTTTGAGATTCTTTTTGTGTGCATACAAATACAATTTGACAATGTCTCTTGTGGATGCCATATTGGTCACAAACAACACGGTACTAATCCCCTGGTCAATATGCTCTTGCACCACGGACACAAGGTCAATGATTTTGAAATTGTCCATTGTATAAGCACTATTATAGCACAAAATATTTTTGCTGCTGAGATACGGCATTGGGTAGTAGGTGGTAGAATTGCCATAAGTCCGTGTCTCAATGGCATCTACCACGGGCTGAATGGACGGGGTGGAATTTTGCACATAGGCAA
>WQZE01000210.1 GCA_009780875.1 Bacillota bacterium
GATTTGTTTTTTGACCCCAAAGATTTGTGCTTGTATGGCAGCGTGGAAAGCACGCAAGGGGAGGGGGCGTCCAACAAGTTGCTTGCGAGCAAACCGCTTGGCAAAAATGAGGTGGTGTGTCAAACAACACCCAAAGGCACAGGCACGCAAGTTGTCTTGGGCGACAATCAAAAGGTGTCTGTGGTGATTGACAAGAGCCTTCAAGCGGACAAGATTGCCATTGACAAAGCCGGCATCTATGTGGACAAAGACAAACTCAAAGAATTTGCAAACACCAAAATGAATGCAAAAGTCAAAGAGATTGATGTGCTTGGTGACCGCAGTGTGTTGTACTTGCAATTGGAAGGTGTGCTTTGTAGTGGGCGACCTGCCGAGGTGGTGGCTGTGGTGGACGGAGTTATGACCTATGGCAAGGATGAGCGGATAAAGATAGCCATCAATCCTGCAAGTATTGGGTAGTTTGTGCCACAAGCAAGGGCAAGTGTCCTTTGCTTGTGGTTTTGATATGGTGTACAATGGGTGAAGCAATCAAAAGGGTTGTTTTGAAAAATGGATAGGTTGGTAGCATAGAAGGCTTGATAAATCAATCCGTGGAACAATGAGTGTAAAACAATGGGGAGAATGAGAATGTTTTGCAAAGAATGTGGACAATATGTAGGCGGTGCAAAGTTTTGTACCGGCTGTGGTGAGAGAGTGCGGCAAGGAGTGTGTGGACAAGCCACGCAAGGAGTGGTGGAGTCCCGAGAGGCGGATTTGGATGTGTGGCAAGATGGGGTATCAGAGAGTGCTGAGGTGAACGCCCAAGGACAAGGGATGGGAGTGCCCAAAAAGGAGACAGGGGGAGTCTTGCACTATGTGACTACGGCACCGCAGCAAGCGTTTGGGATGGGGAGAGTCCAAGAGAGCACCGCTGTGTCTGGCAAAAGCAAATGGGTGCCTTGGATGGTGGTTTTGAGTGTGCTGGCTTTTGTCTTGTTGATGACCACGATAGTGGGTTTTTCAAGAGGGACGGGGTCGTTGACACGATTGGATGCTGACACTGCGTATACGGGCAAAATAGACACAACGCAAAGTCTGGGCGTCACCATTGAGTGCTACCAAACGCTCAAAAAGTCTGACATTGCCTTGGTGACCGTGGATTGGATTTTGATAAGCAACAGCACCACCACGGACTGGGTTGATTTTTTTGCAGATATGGACACCCTACAAGTGTCAGGCTCCGTCATACGAGTATCCTTGTCAATGAAGACCGGGTCAGGCAGAAACTGGAACATCAACACCACCCAATTGTCGGCACATATTTGGTATCGGTGATGGAGTATGGTGTGTTGTTGTGTGTGTGTAGATTCATAAGAAAATAATAAGCCCCATACACTTGAAAGAGTGCAGGGGGCTTGCTTGTTGGTTTATGGGACTGTATTTGGGTTTGGGTCAATGGTGTCAGATAAATTTTTGATAGCGGTTGGGGAAGGTGTTGGGGTGAAAGTTTGGAATTCATTGTTTTTGAGCACTGTCAAGTGATCGTCAATTTGTTGGAGTAGGTCTACATCCGATTGATACCACTGCCCGTTTTCATCTTTGAGTATATCAAAAAAAGAAATTGATTTGAGTGATTTGTGTTTGGAGACTAGGCAAGTTTTGTCAAGGATTTGCATAAGACCTAACTCGTATGCGACATTGGGGCTAAATGAGTGGCTTGGTTCTGGGGGTTCAAATATGGCTATCCCGTATTTGCACAAAAGTGATGCGACCATTGGATTGTAGACATTGTGTGTTATGTTGAGTTCATCGGCAAGTACACAATGAAAGTTGTTGTCGCTTATCACTTTTTTGATGTAGTGTCGTAACATTTTGTTTGTAGAACGGTATCGTATCATTAGAAAAATATTTTGACGGTAGGGGTATTTGTTGAGAAAGTGTTGCATTTCAGATTTGTAGCCGACCAGTGCCTTTGGGGGTGTGAGTTGCAGGGAAGAATCTATGAACAATGAGTTGAGGGATTCCGGTTGGTTGTATTTGTCTAGCAGTTGGTGAATGGATCTTATGAAATTGATTTTCTCAGCGTTGTTGATAATCACTTCACGATAAGGGAGGCTTGTTTGTATCATTAGTTCTCTGAAAGCCGACTCGTTGCGTAGGATTCTTTCTTCTATTTTGTCGTCGGTGGTTGATTGTTCGTCTTGTAAGCGTTTCCTTGTTTTTGCTTCGTCGCTGTAAATAAAAGTGGGGATGATGGCAACACGGTGATTTTCATATATACTTTGGATGTGTTTTATGCAACGAATACTGCGGACAATCACGAATATATTCTCGTGGGTTTCCAATAGGTTGTCTAAGTCAGATTTAAAAAATCCATAAAAATTGCTTTGTTTATCGTTTTTGTCGGTCGTTGTTTTTGTGTAATCAATGGGGAATCCGTACTCATAGTGAAAGAAAGGGTTAAGTGGAGAGCTCTCTTTGATTTTTTGCGTAAATTCTTCTTGGGATATAGGCTGTAAATCTTCGGACGCTTCTGCTTTTGGTTTGGTTGTGTATTTAGTGAGTATGGTTGCAGAGTATATTTGGTCATAATTGTGTTTGATGTACTCCAAAAAGTCGCTTTTTCCCACGCCGGCGAGTCCGTCTAGCAAAAATATATTTTTCATAAAACCTCATAATTAAAAATTATCTAGTATTAATTTATGTTTGTTTGTTTGTTTGTAATA
>WQZE01000211.1 GCA_009780875.1 Bacillota bacterium
ATCGGTATTATCGGTGTTATAGGTGTCGTGGCAATGACAATGCTCACACCCTGCCCCACACGAATGTGCTTCTGTCTCCTCTTTATGCAAGTCTCCACTCTCCAATTTTGCATTGGCTTGGACACTTTGTGAAAGTTCTTGCACACTTGTGTGTTCACTAGGTTCCGTCACATTGTTTGTCTCTGTCTCCTCTTTGTGCAAATCACCGCTCTCCAATTTTGCATTGGCTTGGACGCTTTGTGAAAGTTCTTGCACACTTGTGTGTGTGGTATGCTCCGCCGGGTTTTTTGTCTCTGCGTCACTCTCTTGTTTTTTCATATCTACCTCTTGCTTGTCAAGAGACTCCACCTTTTTGAGGATTTCGCTCACTTTGTCAAGCGTCTGATTGGCAAAGGTTTTGATATCTTCGCTATGCTTGGACTTGTCAAACTCGCTGATTGCCAACTCTCCTACCACCTTGTCAAGCCCATTCTTTTTGGCAAATTTTGCAATCTTCTTGGCACTATGCTTGGCACTCATCCCAAAAGGAGATAATGCCTTGATTCGCTTTTTGTCCAAGTTTTTGACAAATTTTTTGACGGCTTTTTCAACACCAAAGCCTCCGCTGCCCCCCAAAAAAACGACATCTACATCATCATCCATAGGTTCGGTCACGCTTTTGGCAATCACCTTTTCTCCCAACTCTTTTGCAAGGGTCTCCGCAATCTCTTTGACTTTGTGACCGCTCCCAAACCTTACTTCAATTTTCATTTGTCCCCCTATCTAGCATCTTGTGCTACTTCAAAATTTGTGTGATTTTGGTTTTGTGTCCTTGCCCTATGTTCAAAGGCATCTTTTTGTGTATTGCCATCCCTGTTGTGTGCTTGTACATTGGGACTTTGTTGTTGACTTTGATTGCGGCGTTGCTGCTCACTCCTATCATATCCCTTGTATGCCCACGCATTGCCTTGCCCGTCTTGGTATCTTGTCTCTCTCGCCCCGCTGTTTTGTCCCAAGGCACTCCTATCCATCTCTCTATTTGGGCGGCTTGGTTGATTGTTGAGTTGATTGTTGAGTTGATTGTTGGGCGTCCAAGGTTGTGGCATAGGTCTTGATGGTTGCACGGCTTTTTGTGCCCCATCCCCGTACCCCAAAAACTTGTCATTGGGTCTTTGCGTGTTTGGTTTATTTTGTGTGTTTTGTGTGTTTTGTGTGTTTTGTGTGTTTTGTGTGTTTTGTGTGTTTTGTGTGTTTTGTGTGTTTTGTGTGTTTTGGTCAGGTTTTGCTGTGTCCTTGCCTACCTTGTTTTGGTTGCCCACAATCTCATATCTGACCACCTTGATTTGTGGCAAGCGAGGACTTGTTGACTCTGTGCCTGCATAGGCAAGACAAAGGTCTCTCAGTTCTTGTTTATAGCAACCTTTCAAGACCTTGTACTCCATATACTTTTGTTCGTTCCTTGCAAGTTCATTTTTGAGTTCTATCATTCTCTCATACTTTTTGCCAAGGTCTTCTACTTTTTGCTTGTACTCTTGCACACTGAGTTTTTCAGCATTTTCTTGTTTATTTTGAACCTCTTTGCTCTTGTCTACATATTTTGACAATGCACCGTAATGAAGGTTGTTGTCCTCCACTTGCACCTGTTGCTCATATTTTGCACTCTCACCCTCTGCGGTACTAATCATCCTTATATTCGGGTCAAACTTGCTGGCTCCCACCACTGCGGAGGCACATACGCCTGACAGCAGCACCCCCGTCATCATCATTCTAGCAACTTTTTTACCTTTCATAACAACTCCTATTGAGAGAGAAAAATTGCAGGGCATCCAAAGGTCGCACCCGCAAACCTCTCCCACTGCACACTCTCCTCCCTATTTTGTGGTACACCAAGGCTTTTTATTCAGCAACGCAAAAAAACCTGGACGCCCTGGTCTAGGTTTTTTGATTGCTTGTATACTATGCCGACCCTTTTCAAAGCGGTCATTGATTGCAAACTACAACGCTCGTTATCTCTCCTACATTGACTTGTAGATTGCGGTTTTTGATGAGCCCCTTGATGCGACCCACATCCACATTTTTTGCTCTGCACAAAGTCTTGGGCATCGTGATATAATCGCCCTCTTTGCTATAAATCCTCAAAGGCACACTCTCATCACTGAATCTACTATCCGAGATACTGACATATACTCGTACCGTTTTGCAAAGTGCGAGCACCATCTTGTCAAGTTGCCTTTGATTCTTTTTGCAAAACTCAACCCCATCACAATTGATAAAGATATTGAGCGTGTTGAAAACCTTGCGACAAGCAATCAAAACGGCCCGGTACTCAATTTTGCTGAGTGCCCCAATTTTTTTGTGGAGTGGTACTTTGAGCCCCACCCCTTTGAGCATTCTGGTGCATTGCTTTTTGGAAATCCGAGTTTTGCGACATAGACTTGTTTGATAACAAATATATTGATATACACAAAATTTGGCAAAGGGTAGTTTGGTCGCCACAAAGTAGTTGTCGCCATCTACACAAAAATCCAACGCCACATCATCATTGTCAATATAAAGAGCATTGGAAAGTCTCCCCTTGGCTCTAAAATCATTGCGTTTTGCGCCTGCATCACCTATGCAATAAACTATGTTTTTCATAATTGGATTATTGCCGTTTTGCAAAGTTTCAAACCTATCTTTACAAAATATTTTTGCCTATCAAATCCAAAACCCCTTGATACG
>WQZE01000212.1 GCA_009780875.1 Bacillota bacterium
ATATATATACTTTTTTTTTTTTTTTTTTTTGATATAATGGGTGGGTGCTGATAGAAAATCAAATGATGGGAGAAGATGTAAATGAGTAATAATACGGAGAAGCAATTGCTGATTTTGGGCAATGGTTTTGATTTGGCGTGTGGCTTGCGGTCCAAGTATATTGATTTTTTTAATGTGACTGCGGGGTATGACAAGTATGAAAAAGTGAAGGAAACAGAGCCAAAAAAGGAAAATGCGAAAAAAGCAAACGCACAAAATGAAAGCAGTACGCAGCCTGCAAGCGTGGCTAAGCAAAGTGGAACAGATGAATATAAATTGACAGCTTCCAATTATTCAGAAACGCCGTTTTATCATACACGGCAAAATTTTTGGAAACGGCTTTTGAGAGAATATCGGAGATTGTACTTGCGTGAAGCGGATTGGAGTGATTTTGAAAGCGTTGTCAAAGAAACTTTGTTGTCTATGAACATTCAAACAGCGACACTCCAACGCAACTCCATTGTATATGATGCCATCTACAATCATACGCTTATTTCAGAGAGTTCCTCCAATGAGGAACTTAGAAAGTTTATGCTCTCTTTTTGCCATACGAGGTCAATGTTGGCAAAAAATAAAAATCTCGTTGAATTTGTCAATAACACTTTGATGGAAGATTTGAAATACCTAGAAAAGGATTTTGAATTGTATATGCGTGTGCAATTGGATTTTGAGAAATTGTTGTACGAAAGCAAGGAGCCTCCATTGCAAGCAATGTCTTATTTTTCCAAAGCAGAAAAATTATTGACGGAACTGTTGGGTTGTCGTGATAGATATGGGATACGAACCGAATTGAGTGCCGCTCACAAGACGAGTGCAATTTTGAATTTTAATTACTCCAACCCATTGGAAGTTATTATCAGTCAACAGAATCAAGGGGAAAATTCAAGTCAAGAGGTTAATATTGCTAATGTTCACGGAAAGGTAGAGTACGGCGATCAGGGGGAGAAAAGGAGACCTCTGCGCAATGATTCCAAAATTATTTTTGGAGTGGATAATATCACTTTGCAAGAGATGTTGGAAAAGGTGGATGAAAAGAATTCCAAGAGTTCTATGAAGGAACTCAAAATTTTTAGTAAAACATATAGAAGGCTGGGACACCAAAGAAGACTGGGACACCAATTTAATGCATTGAGTTTGCCAACCTTGGGCGGTTCTGCTGATAAACTGACAATAAAATTTTATGGACATTCATTGAGTGAGGCAGATTATTCATATTTTCAAAGTATATTTGATTATTACAAGATTTATGATGACCAACGCATTATACTTGTGTTTTGTTATAGTGAATTTGACCCAGCAGAAGATGGCGGAAAAGCGATAGACGGGAACACAAGAGATGGACAACAGAACGCAGATGTAGAGCGTGCCAGGGTTATTGATAGAGTATATTCGCTCATAAACACTTATGGGAACACTTTTGATAATTTGGGGCAAGGAAAAAATTTGATGCACAAGTTGGAAGTGGAGAATCGGGTTCGTATTGAGCCTATAAATACGAAAAAGATATTGGGAACTCAAAAAAATAATAACGGTAAGGACGCAAGTCGTGTTGATATTTTTGAAAAATTATTGAGTGAAATTAAAAAGGGTACAAGTCGTGTAGGTGCTCTTGATGTAAAGTTGCTGAGTGCTATTGAGGAGTGGGTAAAAAAGGAGAAGGAGTTGACGAGATGCTTAAATGAGAAAGCGACCGAAAAAATAAAGCCCAACAATGGACGGCCAGATAGAAGTAGGATAATGAGAGCAGATATGCCAGTGCGTGAGCAAATATTTAATATAAAATATGAGTATTTGGAAATACAGGAAAAAGAATTCGTTGCAGGCAAAGATATAACACTTGGAAAATATCCACAAAACAAGAAAGATGCCATTGTGAATGATGTGCAGGATTGTGAATCCATAGAGTGGGAGTATTTCCAAGGTTTTGATGCCGGAGGGAAGAGGGTTTACGACAAAAAGAGTGCGAAAACAGCGTGGTATGTATCCAAAAAAATACTGGATTGCAAGCCATTTGACAGTGGAGAGGCGGATGGGGTGATTTTGGATAAATTAACTTTTGAGTCAAGCAGTATTTGCAAATGGTTGCAAGAAGAGTTTGTAGACATTGCTTTTACAGGATACGAAAAGCAATATGTGTTACAAAACAAAAACAAGGAAGTCAATCAAAAGATTTGGTTTTTGTGTCAGGATGATATTATAGAGAAGTTGCGGTGCGACAAACAATTTGAAAAAAGTGAAACAGTAGAGTTTAGGACAGTGGTTCAAAATCCCAAGAACGCTTCACTTTTGCGTGTACCGTATACCCCCTTTGCAGCAGAATGGAAAGCAGATGGTAGTCAGTTGGAGATACAGGGAACGAAAGGCAAATCGCATTATTGGCTTACAGATTGTGTGAAAAACGGAACGAACGGTGTGCAAGAGGGTGGTGATGGATGGCACACATTCGTCGTTTGGGCGAATGATGACGCCAATGATAAGGGGCATAGGCGTACACACAGGAACAATGTCGGTGTGAGACCTGTCATTTGCGTGAAAGTCACACAAGAATCAAAATAAATGCCGCATAGGAAAAAATGACAATTTTTGTTTTTTGGCATATACAATAGGTATGTTTGAATTTTTGAAAAAAGAGCAGGTGAGGCAAA
>WQZE01000213.1 GCA_009780875.1 Bacillota bacterium
GGTGGGTATAGCTCAGTTGGTTAGAGCGCCAGATTGTGGCTCTGGAGGCCGAGAGTTCGAATCTCTTTACTCACCCCACTTAGGGGCGTCGCCAAGCGGTAAGGCACGAGACTTTGACTCTCGCACTCGTAGGTTCAAATCCTGCCGCCCCTGCCAAAATCCTTTCAAACAATTCCTTTCTCAAATCAAAATGCCACAAACAACACACCCCAAATCCATTCTCGTTATTATCTCCAACACTCACAAAAACACCGTATGACCCATTAGCTCAGTCGGTAGAGCACTTGACTTTTAATCAAGGTGTCCCGCGTTCAAGTCGCGGATGGGTCACCACTTACATAGTTTCACGAGTCTTCCAATACACCACACTTTTTATTCTATGCAATGACCTGTTCACACAGCCCCAAAAGACCTCAAAACAAACAATGATGATAACAGTCCATCATAAACAAAAAAACAATACTTCCTATCAGAATTGACACCCAAAGCCATCCTACAAAACCCGCCATCAATCAAAATCATCCCTATTGCTTAAAGAATCTATTTTTATGTACGATATGACAAAACCAAAAAAGCCTATGCACTGTGCACATAGGCTTTTTTGCAAATCCAGAACAATAACAAACATTCACTTTTCATTTGTCATCATTTGGTCATATTGCTTTCCTTATCATTATTCTTTTCACACATTCGCACAAGACTTAGTGTCGCCGACATATTGACCGCAAAACCCACAAAGGACAAGACCAAAACAATTGTTACAGTTGCACTGCCATCCAAGATTTGCCACAATAACACCCCTATATATGCAAGCACAACTAGTAAATTGGCAAGAGACCATAATATTTTTTGTGTTTTCATAAATCACCCCTACCTAGTTGGAATAGGTGTTGTATTTCCCAAATAAAAATCTACGCCTTTATGTTCTGCTCCATATTCTATCAAAGCCAAATGTAGCCCCAAATAAGCCGCTGCAAGCGTACAAACACCAATCACCATTGCGCCGCCTAGTCCTACAATTTCCAAGATGGCCCCTACGAGTGCGGCAATGGATATTCCACCAATATAGACCCACTTAATCTCATTGCAAGAGTTGGGACTCATATGCAGTCCTATGGGCACATTCACCCATAAAACCTTTTCATAAATTATATGGTTCTGCGCATAACTCGCTCGCCCTTCTTTACCGCTTTGCCCTGCACTCATTGCTCGTGCTTGCATTTGCACTTGCAACTGGTGCAAAAACATAATGGTATCTTCTGCCAAATAAGTAGCACTGTTGAGCGTATTTGCCATTGTGTCAAAAGCCTGCATTGTTTGGCTTGCTTGTTGCAAGATTGCTTGCAAGTTTGACTCATCCAAGTCTTTGTCAAGCCATTGGTTTTGCAAATTTACAAACACACTTTCTGCTAGACTCGCTTGCAATTGATAGCCTGCAATTACCTCTCGTTGCAAGGTGATTTGTGCTTGTCGCTCATTCCAAACTGCATTGGCTTTGTCGCTTGTGATTTTGCTGACAAGCAATGGTGCAACCATTGCAAGCACGCTCGCTAAAAGCAAACACAACACTGCCCATTGGGTGCGTTTGGGTAGTGATCCAAAGCCCCTTGCTGCCGTGGAGGTCTTTGCCCCAACGGATTTTTGTATGGTTGTCATAGACAACTCCTTTGCCCTATTTGGGCGGATTGCCCAAATTTGACAGCCCTACCACACAACTACCTATGCAACAACGCCTACCCCAAATATCACACCTTTGAGGCAATCAAACAACCACGCTATGTAATCCAAGTCAAACTTGGCAATACACAGTCCCCAAAGTATTTGGAAAACCAGCAATCTAGCAATCTAGCAATCTAGCAATCTAGCAATCTAGCAATCTAGCAATCTAGCATTATTATATACCAATTTTGCATATTTGTCAACTGTTTCTGTATTATTTTTTGAATATTTATGATATTTTATAAATTATTTTACTGCACTGACTGCCCAACTAACACAAAAAAAAATGTGCGTGAGTCAATACCCTGCACCTAAAACAAAATACTTAGATATTTTCATAAATTAACACATTTTTTTGTTGTTTTGTACCCAAAACTGTACCCAAAAACAAGTAGTAGGTCAACCCAAACAACCCATTCTTTGCGCTCCAAAGGCTCAAAATAGCACAAAAACCACCCTTTTGGGATGGTTTTTGTTTTCTTTTGCCCTGATTGGGCAATCTGGAGCTAATAGGGGGAGTCGAACCCCCGACCTACTGATTACGAATCAGTCGCTCTACCTACTGAGCTATATCAGCGTACCGCTGGACTCATCATACCGCTAGATTCAGCGTAATGCTGGAATCTGCATTCTGTTGGAATCATCGTATTGTTTACATATCCTACGCTAGATTTGACAAACATATTTGTGGATTACATACTTATGGCTTTGTGCACATTACCATACCGATGGCGTTAGCAATACTAGCAACATCATACAAATTGATTTTGTGCCACAAGGCAAATGACCTTTCTTTCATCCATATCCTTTTGCAGTTTGGATATACTGATCAACTAATATTGTCCTTTGATTACAAAAAAGGAGCCTCGGATTTCGCCTGCAAGTTTTGATTTTTGTCTAGCAAATTTGAATTTTTCAACAAGTTCCTTTGGGATTTCCATCCCTTGTGACAACTTGAACCCA
>WQZE01000214.1 GCA_009780875.1 Bacillota bacterium
CGCCCGCACTGTCACCCTCAACGATATAAATCTCGGTGCCTACCGTATCTTTGTCGGTACAATCAGCCAGTTTGCCTGGCAAAGTTGTGCCTTCTAGGGCACCTTTTCGGCGTGTCAAATCCCTTGCACTGCGAGCTGCGTCTCTTGCTTTTTGTGCGGTGATTGCTTTGAGGACAAGTTCTCTACCTTCTTTGGGGTTCTCCTCCAAGAAAGTGCCCAGACCTTCTACCACCGCCTTTTCTACCACGGCACGCATTTCACTGTTGCCCAATTTGGTCTTGGTTTGCCCCTCAAATTGTGGCTCCGAGAGTTTGACACTGACAATAGCGGTCAAGCCCTCACGGACATCATCACCAGTCAGTTTTTCACTTTCCTTGATGATTTTTTGTTTTTGGGCATAGTCATTGATAACTTTGGTCAACGAGTTTTTTAGTCCCGTAAGGTGAGTACCGCCTTCTTCTGTATTGATATTGTTGGCATAACTATACACCAACTCATTGTAGGTGTCATTGTATTGAATAGCAACTTCTACCTCACCTTCTTTGTACTTTTTGTGTACATAGATGGGCTTGTCAAACAAAGAATTTTTGCTACGGTTGAGAAACTCAACAAAGTCCATAATACCGTTTTCAAAAACAAATTGTTCTTCTCTTTCCATACTAGGTCTATTGTCTTTGAGATTGACAATAAGCCCCTTGTTGAGATACGCCACCTCCCGCATACGACTGCGAATCACATCATACACAAAATCAATGGTCTCAAAAATATCAGCATCCGGATAAAAAGTGACCTTTGTGCCCGTTTTGGCTGTCTTGCCAACTTCTTGCAAGGACCGCATTGGCACACCACGGTTGTATTTTTGCGAAAACACTTTGCCATCTTGGCATACTTCTACTTCTAGCCATTCGCTCAGTGCATTGACGACAGACAAACCCACACCGTGCAAACCACCCGACACTTTGTAGCCACCGCCGCCAAACTTGCCACCTGCGTGCAACTTGGTGAGTACGACCTCTACCGTAGAGACTTTTTCTTTGGCGTGTATACCCGTTGGAATACCTCTCCCATTGTCAGAGACCGCCACAGCCCCCTCTTTGGTAATCTCCACACTCACCGAGTCGCAGTACCCCGCAAGTGCCTCATCCACCGAATTGTCCACCAACTCAATAATCAAATGGTGCAGTCCACGCTCATCCGTGCTACCGATATACATACCCGGTCTTTTGCGAACTGGGTCAAGACCTTCCAAAACCTGAATACTGGACTGGTCATATTTTTGGGTCACTTTGTCAGACATACTGCATCACCTTATGATAATTTGCTTTCAAATCAATATTGTACCCATTTATTATATCATATTTGGCAAAATTTTGCAAGCAAATTGAAAGATTTTGTACACAATCTCCACTCAAAAAGTAATATATACATACTCTGCAATCTCGTAATGCTTGCAAATATCTACCACAAATGTGACCAACCTTATCAAATCCATCGCATCATTAAAAAAGAATTCTTTTCCCACGCTTTCAATTTGATAACACTTCTTCCATTTTGATTTATCTTTGCTTACATAATTCTTAAACTTTTGTTGCTCAAATCCATCCAAAAAACACTCTTTGTCAATTTTGCACAAATGCTCAACCAATGCTTTGACTGTTTGTTTTGCACTACTCAAACATATACTTTTTTCAAAGGCCTCATTGAGTGTCCCCTCAATCCTGAGTTCAGAAATCTGTTTGCCTGTAATGCTTTCCAAATCAATCTCACAGAGATTTTGACTACATTCTTTTTCAATGGAGATACTTGTTGTTGGATATGCAAACCGAATCAAAAATCTCTCTGTCAACTCTTTGCATCGCTCATTGATGTTTTGTTCACCCCAAAGACTAACCACTTTTAATTTTTGATTGAGCCACAGTGGTGAACTATTAAAACCAACTTCAATGGTGCGACCAGCCACCTCTTGTGTGCAGTTCTTTTTGAAAGCAAAACTCCTATTGCCATATTTAGCATTGTAAGCAGTCAATGTCAGGTTGCCCAGTGTATTGAGATACTGCCCGTGTATCCTGTGTGCATCCCTTCCCAATACCTTTTCCCATTCATCTGACAACTGTTGTGGCATAATATGTTCAAATGAATACTTTGCCTGCTTGTATTCTATTTGCCTCAATAATTGTCCAACATCCCCATTGATTTCTTCTATTGCTGTCAGAATATAATACATATACCTCAACTGCTCTTGCCCAATTTGATTGCGTTCCAATGCACTTGCCACCGTGGCATCTGATGGAAACTTTGCCCGTCCGCTATGGGATAATAAAATACTCGCAAAAATATCTGAATACGATTTTCTTGCATCTTTTTGCTTGATTTGTTGCATTGATGAAAAATATCTTGGAACGGTCTTATTTTGCCCTTCGGCTCCTTTCCCAGTGCAGACAAAAATACGCAAAAAATAACTTTCAAACATTTTATAAATGTCCAGCACTTCTTGCAAGGTCATCTTGACCGTATTACAAAAGGCATTCCCTGATTCTTCTAATGATTTGCAACCACCATCATTTTGTAAAGCTACGACACAATCCATCAAGAGAGAAAGTCTAATATCCGTACCCAGATATCCAAGCCTCCAATTGAGATTTTTCAAATCTACAAAAATACTTTTATTTTGGATATTTTCCA
>WQZE01000215.1 GCA_009780875.1 Bacillota bacterium
TTGAGACAATCTCCAAAAACAAATGCCTGCTTGTCCTCTGAGAGTTTGGCAATGTCAATCACATAGACATCATTGGACTTGATTTGCTTGATACTCTCTTGCAATCTGCACTCATTGTTTTCTTGCTGTGCCCTGGATGCAAACATATCGTCGTTTTTGATAGCCTTGGATATCACTCGTTTGAATTTTCTCCAACTCATAATAGATATCTCATCTTTGGCTTTGGAGTCTGTACTTTTTTGAGACTTCTCACCCACGACTGACAAAAATCCGTTCCAAGTAGTCTGTTTGGAAAAGTCAGCATCATTTTCGTCAATAACTTTGGAAATGATACTTTCCATCGTTTGCAATGGGTCATCAATGTTTGCAAACATCATTTCAATGCTTGCTCTATCTTCCTCATAGGTGTACTTGTATTTTTGCAATTTTTTTTGATACAAATATTGGTCCTGCTCTTGCTTGGTCAAATAAGTTGACTGCCTCCCACTCCCATTGCTTGTATAAGGCACAAAGTACTTGACTTGCCCAAATGGTTCTGCCCTCAATCCTAGGTCTTGATACGCTTTCTTGGTCTCACTTTCGTCATTGTTGCCCGCAAACTCATTGTATTGATCAATTGCCAACAAATCCTTGCCTTTGACATTGAAAATGACAAAGGCGGTACTTTTGTTGTCCACTCTATATGATTCTTCTTCGGTTGCTTTCTGTTTTGCTTTGTTATAGTCTTGGATAGATTTGAGCAAAAACATTGCATAACTCGTTTTTGCTGCGAGACCTGAAATCCCCGAAATATTGAGATGAGCACCCTCAGGTCCCAACAAAAATTGAGCATCCAATTTGACAGGCAAAGTGACCGGATTGTCTGTGTTTTGATACATTGTCAACTGCCCACACACAAGCGGATTTTTGATTTTGTCAAGGCCAAGAGCCGCAATAATTTCCGATTCATCCGCCAAATAAACCTTGTCATCGTTGTGGCAAGGCGTATTGTTTCCTTTGGTATTGTGCGACACTTTTGCGTTGACATAGTTCATCCCTACACGCAAAGTGGGTGCCACAAGTTCTGCATTGCCAAAATCTGAAGACACATAATTTGTCAAATAACTTTGTGCGTCGGTGATATGAGAAATATTCTCCACCACTCCAAAAGTAATTGATGCATCACTCCTCACTACTTTGATAACATCAAAGGCTGACAATCTAAAATTACAATCCGTCCAAAAACAAAATTTGTCTATGGTAGTGGGTGCCTTCTCTGTTGCGAGGACTCTTCCTATCGGTTTTCCGTACATCTTGTCCATACTTCTCCTATTGTCTTTGCAAAATAAATCCTAAAACAACTGCAAAAAACTATCTATGCCAATATAGTGTGATTTTACAAACTGCTCGGTCAAGTACATTGGGTACAAATGATTGGCCCAACGAGCATCGCTACCATAACACACTGGGTTTCTTTCAGCAATCACAAAACTTGTCAACATATCCACGGTTTCACTATCCATACCCTCGGCCATCTCTTTGTCTGTGACAAGCATTTTTTCTATTTTGAGCACGCCATCAAAGGGAGACCTCGTAAACTTTTTATCCCGTATACGCACATACCATACCGCATAAGCAATATCTCCAAAGCGTGTATTCTCGTATTTGGCAACGGGCGTACGGTGACCTGGTTGCAAATTCACAATAAAACCAGGATTTGACTTCCCGTTGATATCCTGTACAATAGAAGGATTGAACTGCTTGGATATCCCAAGTACATAGTTATAATTTTGCTTGAATGCCGCAAGTTTCTTGGGGTCATTTTTGACATCCTTATCCAGTTGGTATTCTATGGAACCGTCTTTGACCAAATAATTATCTTGGTTGAGCCGTCTTTCCTTGACAAGTTCAGCCACAAATTCTTGCTCTTTGGCAACCATTCTGTCTTGTATTTTGGCGATTGCTTTTTTTTCGTATTCATCATCACCTTTGTCGGTTTCTACCTTATAATCTAGCACAGCGTCCATTTTCAACCCAAATCTACCACCATCACTCTTTTCATTCATTTTGTGTGTGATACTTCCAAAAAAGCCTTTTTGCTCATCCTTATTGGCGGTTTCAGGCACTGCCAAGACTATCTCTCTCACCAGAGCACCCGCAGTGCTCATTTTTCTTTCTTTTCTTTGCAAACAACCTATACCAATTTGTCCCGCTACAATAGGATAAATACACATACGCTTGCCTGACTTCTCGTACCCAATGTGGTCAACTTTGTATGTCCGCCTTGACCCGTCCAAAAAATATGACAAGACTTGTCGTTTGTCGCTCCACGCAAGGCTTTGCTTGGTCAAGTCAACAAGGCTTTTGTGTTGCACCGTCTCACCATAGGATTTGTAAGTTACCTTTACATTATTGTCACCACAATCAATCCCCGCCCTATTATCACCGTCCAAACAGTACCTTTCAGACTTGTAACTCTTGCCACCAGTTTCTCTTGCGAGGATATCTACGAATTTATCACAACCCAAATCAGCCTCCAAAATGAAAAAATGAATATGATTGCAATCAAATCATACCCACCCATTATATCAAAAAAAAAAAAAAAAAAAAAAAAAAAAAAATTTAATTTTTTTTTAAAATAAAAAAAATTTTTTTTTTTTCACTCCCTTTTTTTAAAATAAAA
>WQZE01000216.1 GCA_009780875.1 Bacillota bacterium
AGTGAATTTTTTGTTTTATTAGACCAAAATACCAAAAAATCCAATTTGTGCAATTTTTTGTACACAAATTGATAAATTTCAATCTTTTTTCGCCAATAATTTACATACAAAACATATATTGTTCACATAAACAACATTTTTTGTACATTATTGACTATACTATAATATCATATTTTCAACTTTTTGTCTACTATTTTGCATACAATTTGTTGATTTTTTGCAATTTTTTTGCTTCCAATATTTTACATATTATTTGGCGTGCGTGGTCGCTTTGCAAACACCCCCACATCTCGCTTTGGCAACCGTGTAGATTGTTTTGAAATACGCTCTTTGGCATTGAATAGGGATGCAATAGGTGTGCTTGGTACAGATTGACAGCCTATTTGGTGCACTTGGTTGCTCACGCCTTGCCCCTGTTTTTCTTTCGTTATGACAAATTTGATATGATAATGCACTCCACCTTGCAATTGCAAATTCCAAAATCTTTTCGTTGCTTTGCCGTGGCAAAAGCCCCATCTTTTGGATGGGGCTTTTGTGATTTCTTTATCTTCTTCTACGCCTATTTCCGCTCTGACCGCCATCATTACTCAAAAATTGTATGTCAATTTGGGAGGTTTCTATCGTGCGCCCGGGTGTCAACATTCTACTGCGGTCGCTTGTGATACCTGGCAATTGGCTCGTCCTATACGGATTGTTTTGGTAATACCCAGGAGGTGGTGGCAATTGTGCGGGTCCGCCCATTGTGCGACCTTGGTTATAGGACGCCGGAGGTGGTAGTTGCATAGGTCTTTGCATAGGGAGTTGTCTATCAAATCCTACAAAACGACTGCTACCATAACCACCACGCATAATACTTGCGGTACTATGGGCTGGTTTTTTATTTTGTTTCTTTTTGCTTGTGACCACTACCACAATGACTACAACAAAAATAATCAAAGCGACAACACCTACTACCGCAACAATCTCTGAACTTTTGATTTGGTTTGTATCTGTGCCAGGAATGGGCACACCAACATAAACTGCCACACTGACAAAAGCATCTTTGTATACTTGTGGGTTTTCGTTGTACACTGCTGTTTGCATCGTGGCACCTTGTACATCCAAAATAGTGTCAGGTGATTGCCAAGAATAAAATTCTGGCAGTACCACTCCACGCAATGCAGAGCCCACGGTCACATTGCCAAATTTGGGCACATTGTCTGCATTCGGTATTTTTGCGTCGTTGAGCACCACCGTGATGCTAATCTCAACAATGACATCTTTGTACAAATTGCTATCTTCGTTGTAGATTGCATTTTGCACAAAGTCGCCGGCAATTTCAAAGATTGTATCGGGGTTTTGCCATACCATATGTTCCAACAACTTGATATCGCCCACCTTGGAACCAATCGCTCTATTGTCAAAAGACGGCAAGACGCTTGGAGGCGTACCATCACGCAACTCTACGGTCACCAATGCGTCCAATACAAAGTCTTTGTATTGGGTTTTGTCCTCATTGTAAATCACTTTTTGCAACAACGCACCCGTTGCATTGAACAAGTAATTTGGGTCCTCCCAATAAAAATTGTCAGGCAACGCATTCTCTGAGGCTTTGGTCCCCACTTTTACAACGATGGGTGGCACGCTTTCCGGCTGTTTTGCATCACGATAGTCCACCACAACCAACGACGCATATTGAAAATCTGAGAATTTTTCTGGGTCGGTATTGTAATTGATGACCGCACTCACGGAACCTATGACACTGAATATCCTTTCTTGGTCCACAAAAGAGTAACCACTAGGCAAGGTGATTTGACTTGCTTTTTGTCCAATGAGTGCTATGATTTCTGGTTTTTCCGCAGGTTCTGCTTGCTGGTCTTGGAAAACCCTAATCCGAATGGTCTTTAAAAAGTCGTTGTATACATCACGATTGTCATTGTACGCAATGGCAATCGACCGACCCGCTGAGCCCACATCCGTACTTTGGAAGACATAATTGGGGTCCACATAATTCCAATTGCTTGGCAATGCAATGCTGTTTACGGCTTGCCCAACAAACGCTGTACTCGGTTGTACGGGTGGCAAATCAGATTCAACATAGTCTTTTTTGCTGACCTTGATATCAGCATCAAAAACAAAATCATAGTAAAGTGACATATCGGTATTGTAATGCACCCCTACCTTAAAATCACCAACGGTATCAAAATAGGTTGTAGGCTCTGAAAACCAATAATTTGCGTTTGGCAATTGGTCCGTGATTTCTTTGTCGGAAAGTCTTTGTCCGCCCATCGCTGTGAAACTTGGAGGATTGGCAGGTGCTGATTGCACTGCCTTGTCAACTTCTACTTTGACATCAATATTGTTATCCTCATAGTTTGCACTACTTGGGTTGTATACAGCAGCGACCGTTTTTTGTCCAATAATATCTAGCACCAAAGTGTTTTGTGCAAAAGCCCACCCGGCTGGCAACTGGTCTTGGAGGTCCGCCAATCTTTGTCCATACACGCCTTTGAACACTGGTACACTCTCAGGCGTTTGTGGAACACCCCTAATCACGGTCACAGGTGCATCTTCAATGACATAATCACTATAATTGATGGGGTCCTCATTGTAAAACAAAGTGACCGTTTCCTCACCTGTTTTG
>WQZE01000217.1 GCA_009780875.1 Bacillota bacterium
GTTGGGGTGATTTTGGTTGTTTGTCAAAAATTCCTTGCACGCTTTTTGCACAAGGTCGTGTGCAATGCCATCAATCTCAAACAGTGAACCACTCTCAACATCCAGCAAAAAATACTTGTCCAAAAATGTGAACGAATGAATCATATCAACACTACCGCTTTTGTACCCAAACCAACTTATTCGGGCGTACAAAGTCCTACCCTACACCTATGGCTTGCTTTTTTGCAACCCAAAATGCACTGCAAAACTATCTCACCAAGACTTGTTTGCCGGTACGGATGGTCCTAACCTCACACGATTGGTTTGCCACCGTGCAACTTGTTTTGCACGCTGATTGACAAGATTGTTGGCACTCGCCACAACCGTTGCCTTGTCCTCTAAAAATGCTATGGGTAGCAATTATTTTTTTGATGTGTTTCATATTTGCTCCTTGTGATTTTATGATGCAGGCTGTCGCCTATCTTTGCAAACAAATTTTTTTTGTTGTAGCCAAACCAAGTTGACTCCTACATCATTTTGCATAATTATACATTTTTTTGCATAATTATGCGCTGCTCCAAGAGTACCCCCCAAAATTGCACGACTCTCAGACTAAAGCCCATCAGCGTTGATTTGGCTCAAAGTCTGACACCTGTCCGTTTTTGCACACTACCGTGTGTGCATTTTGGACATTTGATTGCATTCGCAAGGCATCAAACTTTCAAAGACTTGTTTCAAAAAAATAATTTGGCTACTTCTCGCAGCCGGTGCATACGCACGCTGTATAAAAAATTTATCTCAACTCGTCGTGCAATTTGTTTTGGGTATCTTTATATTATTATATCATATATACTCACTCTTTGTCAAGCGTTTGCGAATTTTATTTTTTGGGTAGGCAAAAATATATGTGCGTTATGCCATACCCTACAATACCGCACCTAGATATATTTTGCAAACGCTGGATTGAGCGGGTTGGAAATGATGGAGCCAGGGCTTTGGGTATCAAAAGTATTGCGAATATTGATGGGAATATCCAATTGCTCTACGGGCTGAATACTGCTTGGACAAAGCACGGTTGCACCGCTCTCTGAAAGTGCCACCATCTGACTGTATGTCAAATACCGTATGTGCT
This sequence comes from Bacillota bacterium, assembly GCA_009780875.1. Classification (GTDB taxonomy): domain Bacteria; phylum Bacillota; class Clostridia; order Christensenellales; family Pumilibacteraceae; genus WQZE01. Next base: position 1,112 of record WQZE01000217.1, read on the forward strand.
TGGCATCTTTGTGGACATTGGGATTTTTATCATACACTCCCGATACATCGGTCCAATTTTCATACAAGTCAGCACGCACGCCCACGGCCACCAGTGCACCTGTGGTGTCACTACCGCCTCGCTCCAACAATACGGTGTTGCCCAACAAATCCTTGCCATAAAATCCAGGAATGACACACTTGGTTTGTATTTTGGCAATCTTGTCAAGGCTGTCTTGCAACAACAATTTGCTTGGCACCCCCGCTGGGTCATCACTTTTTGACTGCTTGGATTGTGTGGTTGCGTGATTTTCAAATACGAGCAAGTCCGCCGCATCCACAAACTTGTACCCCAGCACACACGCCAACACCTTGGCAGAAAAATACTCCCCACGGCTGACCGTATGTGCACGGTCTTTTTTTTTGATACTGCTGCTGATATCGGCAATCAATCCATCCACATCCACTTTGTCAAGGATTTGCAAGTCCTTTGCAATCCCCACAAATCGTGTCACAATTTTTGGGTCAATCGTGCCACTCTCAAAGGACTGTATCAGCAAATCCGTGATTTTGTGTGTGCCACCATCCATCACACCTTTGCTCACTCCGTGCTCTGGACTGCCGCCTATCCTGGGGTCATTGTTTTGACACTCCAAAATATCCGCACACACAAAAGGCTCTACACCCTGCTTTTTTTTGCCTGGTGCTGACACCACTATGTACTGCCGTTGCGGGTCACCCTCCACAATGTGTGCCACTCGCAAAATGCTCTCCGCATCCGCAAGCGAACTCCCGCCAAATTTTGAAACCACTCTCATACTCTATTGTATGAGAGTGATTTGCTTTGGGTTAATTTTATTTTGAAAAGATTGTTAGCCCCTTAGGGCTTGATTTCTTAGAGCGGCAAGTATCTGACGGTGACGGGGTAATTATCTGCCCCTTCTATACCCCAACTCTCGCAACTCCCAGCACCACCAAGGGTTGTACCAATGGATCCATTAAAATTTTCAATGATTGCACTATTGCCACTTTTTGCCACTCTCACCCAATAATCTGTCGTGGTTTTCCCATCGCCTTTGAGTCTAGTAATCTCTATATACCTTGCAGAAAAAGCCCAAGGGTTGCCGTATCCCACGGTAAAGCAAGACTCCTTGGAACTGATAACAATGTGTTGTGAATTCAAATAAATATTTTGTAGTGTAGCGTAATCTAGTCTACCATACCCTTCAAAATCTTGGTATTGCGATACCACTTTGTCATTCTTGTTGTTTTCCATAATTATTGTCTCCATAAAAATAAGATTGTACCACAAAGGTGCAATCTTATTTTATCATATATTTTGCAATTGTCAAGAGGGTTGGTTCGCTATTCCCATTTATCCATTCCTATGGTATCAAGTTGTTCGCCCGTGATATCAATACTCCATCCACTCGTATATTTGCGATAGTAACCAATACGCTTTGAAATACGCTCATCACTCTCATCAAGGTTGCCCTCCAAGCCACCATTAAAAATCATAATGGTCAATCCAA
>WQZE01000218.1 GCA_009780875.1 Bacillota bacterium
CACGAAGCTCTCCCCTACTATGTACTTTGCATAATTATACATTTTCTTGCATAATTATGCACTATCTCAGGACTACCGTCCAAAATTGCACGACTCTCAGACATAGCCCCATGGGGGTACATAGCAAGTGGCGTCTGACACCTGTCCGTTTTTGCACACTTCCGTGCCCAAGTTTTATCGTGTACAACCCATTTGCCGTCTGACACCTGTCCGTTTTTGCACACTTCCGTGCGTGCACTTTTGCGGACTCTTTGCTGTGCAAATGTGTGTGCTTTCACAATGTGTCAAACCCATAGATAATTTGTTTCAAAAAAATAATTTGGCTACTCCTCGCAGCCGGTGCCTAAGCACGCTTTATATAAAATTTATCTCAACTCGTCGTGCAATTTTGTTTGGATATTCTGTATTTATTATATCACATTTTGTACAGTTTTGCAAGTGATTTACTTGTAAAACTGCACAAAATGCATTGACTTGATTTATGAGTTATTGCTACTGGTTTTGTCCAAAAGTTTTATCTTGCTTTCATACAAGCCTGTTACCGATTGATTGACCACATAGGCCGATTGCAACTTTGCACTCAGTTTTCCTCCTACAATAAATTTTGCCGTCTCGTTTGCAACACCACCTATATTATCCATCTTTGCAAACACGCCATTCATTGTTACAAAATTCATCATTTGCAAAATTGTGTCCGCTTGTTCTATGGTGGGCAGTCTCTCAAACTTGACTCTCTCTATTTTTCCCTCTTCTATCTTTTTGGCAATGCTATACTTTGCATACAGCGATTTTTTGATTTGCGTCACAAGCGTATCAAACAAGTGCAAGTTGTTTTCACGAGTGATGCCCAACTCATTCTTTTGGTTTTTGTTTTTGGTTCGTACTGCAAAGACAATGTCTTGCATTGTTTTTTTGTCTTCTTCTGTTTGTTTGAGTTGTTTGTCTTGTATCAATTTTTTGTATTTTTCTATGTTTTTGATGGCTTGAATGGTCGCTTTGTCGGGATACCACTCATAGGTCACACTGCATTGCAAATCCTTGCTACGCATATGATAACGCACGCCATCCAGTTCCAACACACTAAACATTTTTATTTTTGCTGCCAACACTTTGGGGTTTTTGTCTTGCAAATTTTCTCTCACAAAAATTTTGTTGGCAATCAAATCCTTGTCGCCTTTTGCCATTGTATCAAGCCAGATGGGCACACCAAAGACTCCCACAATGCGTTCTGTTTTGGTTTCATCCTCTATGCCTTTTTTGCGTTGTGCGGCGGTTGCTTTTTTGACAACCGTGATTTGGTCATACTCAATCGCCATATTGTATGCGGTGTTCTCCGTTTTGTATCCGCCGTACTTGGTGGTATCCAATTCTTTTTTGAGTGGGAGATTGCCTTTGTTTGCCATATGAATGGTTTGGTCCCAAAACTCTCCACGCTTGGTATACGGCATTTTGGTGACCATAAACTTGTCCAAATAGGTTTTGTTGTCAAACATATATTTTTTGATTTTGGCAATATTTTGCGTGCTCCAAATCCCTGGTCTATCATAGGCAAAAAGTTTGCCCAGAGCACGCTCTTCATTAAAGGTAGAGTTGTCTTGCCAATACTTGGAGAAAGTCGCATCCCACACATTGCCCACCACAATCCCCAAATAGGCGTCGTGTGCGTGGTGCAAATTGTTGATACTCCTTGATTTGAGGAGTTCGTAGTTGTGTCTAAACTCACTCGTATGTGCCGCTTTGGCAAACACAATTTTGGTGTTCTTGTCCTTGTCTCCATCATTAAAAATCTGATTAAAAATCCCAATGGTCTCTTTGACGGCTTGCTCCGTTGACACGAGTTGGCGATTGATAAACCCAGCAATACGCTCCCCAGTCAAGGATTGCTTGCTGGTCAGTCTCTCAAACTTGTTGCTCGTGAGCAATCCCTTGTCTTTGAGCAAGTTCCAAAAACCAATCATTTTGCTTTGTGTCTCTTGTGACAAGGGGTATCTATCCCCTTTGTCTTTGTTGGATTTTCCGGTCACAAGCACACGGTTTCCTAGACTGTTGTCAAGTATCAAACTTTGTGGATGAATATGGTCAATATCATACGCATCCCCTTGCGTATGCAAAAGTGTGTGCAAATCAATGGGTTCACCCGTATACATACATCTACCAAGTTGCATAAAATACAAATACAATTTGTCTTGCCTAAACTTTTGCTCCCCTTGTTTTTTGTCTTGCGTATATTTGTTTAACTCTGTTTGCAAATGAGCATACTCAGCGTGCTTGTCTTTGAGCACGGCTTGCACAAGTTTTTCCACTTGGTCAATACGAGTCGTCGTCATCTTTCCCTTTTTCTTTTGGTCCTCTGCTCTTGTGACCTCTACAAAGACTTTTTTGGGAGCAACTCCGTTGATTTTGGCAAGTTCCATCGCTATCAAAGTCGCTTGCCAAATGGGGCGTTTGACCGTTGGGGAACAATACAGGTCCGCCACCAAGTTGTCATAACTAAACGCAAGCGTATCCTCTTTTTTGTTTTGTTGTTTGACCGTATCCAAAAACATTGGCTCAAAACCATTGCTGTTGAGAATCTCCATCAAATTGAATGTCGTGTTTTGCAA
>WQZE01000219.1 GCA_009780875.1 Bacillota bacterium
GTGGACGGACTTTTCAATGTTTATGCACACCGCATAGGTTTCAAAAATCCCTTTTTCACCTCTTTTTGCAACGGCACCACAAGCACTTGCAACGGGCTCTCTCAGTGGGGTACGGTAGAACTTGCCAATCAAGGCAAAACACCGCTTGATATTTTGCACAACTACTATATTGATGACTTAGAACTCTCCGTCGCTGAGTACGGCGACACCGTGAGTTATCCAGGCACACCGCTCACCGCAGGTACCCATAGCCAAGCCGTCAAAGACTTGCAAGATATGCTCAACACCATACGGCTCAACTACCCGCTCATCCCCTATATCTCCAATGCGGATGGAACCTACAACCAAGAAACCGTCAATGCTGTCAAAGTGTTTCAAAGCGTTTTCAACCTCACACAAGATGGTGTGACCGGGCGTGCCACTTGGTACAAAATAGGACAAATCTATGCCGCCGTACTCAAATTGTCAGAACTTGACTCGGATGGCGAACGCATAGGTCTCAGCCCAACGCCCCCCACGGTCACCATTAGGCAAGGCAATACGGGCACCGATGTCTTGCACGCTCAATTTTTGCTCAACTATATCTCCAACTTTTATCCCACCATCACGGCCCCTGCGATGGATGGCAGATTTGGACCCGATATGACCACCTCTGTCAAGGAGTTCCAACGCAAATTTGGACTCACCGCAGACGGCGTGATTGGAGCAGGGACTTGGAGAAAACTATACGAGGTATATATGCAACTCAGAGATGGAGACCCAAATTATCCAGATACACTCCCTCCACCACCTCCCGGCGGAGGCAATGGAGGTGGGAACGGTGGAGGAAGTGGCGGGGGCACAACGGTCACCACCCCACCTTACCCTGGATACCTACTCAGACAAGGGCAACGGGGCGACAACATTTGTGCCTTGCAAAGACTTCTCAACGGTGCAAGAGCACAATACCCATCCTTGCCAACGCTCTCCATAGACTGTATTTTTGGTCCAGCAACCTTGGCGGCCGTGCGTGCCTTCCAACGCTTGGCTGGACTCTCTGTGGATGGTATTGTGGGGCAACAAACTTGGAGTGCTTTGCAACGAGCACAAGCAAGCAACCCAACCACGCCACCCGTGGCACCCGATGAACACTTTCCTTTTACGGGCACTCTCCGTCTAGGCGATCGTGGCACAGGCGTCAGTATGCTGCAAGAGCTTTTGCAAAACGCCTCCACGGTCTACCCACAAATCCCAAGAGTCCCCAAAGATGGCGTCTTTGGACAAAGCACCCACAATGCGGTCCTTGCCTTTCAAAAACTTTTTGAACTGGCCGAAGATGGACTTGTCGGACAACAAACCTGGGCATCGTTGGTAGCACTTTGGAACTACCAACACAACACGCTTGACACCACGCTCACCGCACAAGGACTTTCGCCCTATCCGGGCCCATTGCAACAAACTCGGCGTGGCAACGGCGTGCTTGCCCTACAAATAATGCTCAATACCGTACGCCAAAGCATCCCATCCCTACCAACCCTCTCCCAAGACGGAATCTTTGGTGCAATGACCGCCCAAGCACTCAGACACTTTCAACAGTTGATGGGACTACCACAAACAGGCGTGCTTGACTTCCGTTCTTGGGATGCCCTTGCAATTATGTTACAAACACTCAGCGAGGCCACACTCCCCAACGATAGATTGCAAACCACCCCTCCAAGCACAATGCCACAACCCGGCGCCCAAAACCAAATCCAAAGTTTTTGGCAAACACCGCAAACCACGCCTACCCCACCCACCCCCTTTGTGGCCACGAACCAAACCTCTCCCGCACAGTTTGCCACCACCAATGCCCCAATGACTCCCACAATGGACGCCCCCTCCAATCCATACCCAGGCTCCCTTGCACTCTTGCAATCGGGCCCACAGGTCTTGCGTTTGCAGCAAATGCTCAACAATGCAGCCTCTCTCCATCACAACTTGCCCCGCATCCAAGAAACTGGCACCTTTGACACCGCCACCCAAAACTCCGTAAGGTTGTTCCAACACCTGAGCGGTCTTACCGTGGACGGTATACCGGGTAGACAAACTTGGAATGCATTGACTCTGCTTTTGTGATACTCAGTCCATAATTGTCTGCAAAAAATCCCCACAAATACAAAAAATAGAATGACTTTTTGGGTCATTCTATTTTGTTATTTTTTTGTCACAAGCCCCGTGTTTTTTGCGGTTATCCTTTTTTGATGATGTTCACAATGGGAGTTCTTGATTTTTTGACAATGGGCACAAACACCGCCAAGAAGGTTGTCGCAGCCACCACTCCAAGCATCACCAAAAAGTCCACAATGGAGACTCTCCACAAAGATGGAGGTACCACGGAAAACAAAAAGGATGTGTTGCCAAGCCCCAATCGCAAACCGACAATGATGGAACTCACGACAAAGGACACCGCAAAAATCACGGCTCCTGCCACGCCACTCTCACAAGCAAAAATACCAAACATATCTTTGGTGCTTGCTCCCATACTACGCATAATCCCCATAAACTTTTTGTTGGCACTGAGTGACGCCATAATAAAGTTGGTGAGCAAAAGCATTGTGAACCCCACAAAAACCAAAGATATAA
>WQZE01000220.1 GCA_009780875.1 Bacillota bacterium
ATCCGTTTGGTTTTGCACTTTGTAGTCACTCGGTGCCGCAGCCATCATACACCCATCCACCTTTTGCAAATTGGATTGGGTCGCCTCAAACATTGCTTGTGTGGTGGTAGCACTGACCACTTCAATGTTCTCACTCTCTGGGATATCCACGGATATGTGTCCCGCAATCAAGATAACCTTGGCACCCCTCATCAAGAGTGCTTTGACAAGTGCCATCCCCATCTTGCCGCTGCTGTGGTTGGTAATCACTCTCACGGAGTCAATGGGCTCACTGGTGCCACCACAAGTCACCAAAATGGTTTTTTCTGAAAAGTCTTTTTTGCCGTCCAAAAGCCCCGCAATGCTTGTCGCCTGCAACTCTTGCAAAGCAGAAATTTGTTTTTTGTAAGCCTCTATCTGGTCATCTATTTGCGTTTGTGTAAACCTAACCGTTTTGCCATAACTTGCCGCACCATAATTTTGGTTGTACACCGTGGCACTACCGACCGACTTTTCCACTTTGGCAAGCGACTTGCCGGCAGTAGGCATAGCCATATCCAACGCCATTTGCATAGGCTCTTCTTTTTTGCTTATTGAACCCAACATCTGTTGAATCTTTGCAAAAATATCTTCCGTTTTTGCAAGGCGTCCCTCACCATTGGCACCACAAGCAAGCACACCGCACTCACCCACAATAAATTGTGCACCCCTTTTTTTGAGCGTTTCCATATTGTGTTGTGTGGCTGGGTTTTGCAACATCGCCGTATTGGTGGCAACCGCAATCAATACCGGTGCAACATTTGCCAACAAACAAGTAGACAAAATATCATCCGCAATCCCACACGCCATTTTTGCCACAATGTTTGCCGTAGCGGGCACAATGCAAAAAACATCTGCATTTTGCACCACTTGAATATGAGAAATGTCTCCTCCCTCCTCAGCAAACAAATCCACCAAAACTTTGTTATTGGTGAGTGCCGCAAAGGTCAACGGTGCCACAAATTTGGTTGCCTCTTTGGTCATAATGACATTGACCTTGTGTCCCGCTCTTGTCAATTTGCGTGCAAGGTCGCACGCTTTGTATACGGCGATGCCACCACTGACACCCAATACCACTGTCTTTTTTGACATAATTTTCTCCAAGTTTCCAAAAAGTAGACAAGTCAAAGAGTGACTTGTCTTGTTGCCGGTTTCCAAATGATTCATATTATACGCTTTCTACTTTGTCCTCATAGACCTCTTTTGCGACATAAGTAATCAGCGTGTCACCGCTCTCAAAAAAAGAATCAGGCTGTCTGTCCACGACTTCGTGTGCCCGTTTGGATACAAGCGTCACAAGTGCAAACTTGCAACCAACTTTTTCAATCATTTTGTCAATAGGGGGATTTATCATTTTTTTACTCCATTTATTGTTTTTTTTGGTCTAATCCAAATAAGTTTTTTTGATAAAATCGGTCATAAGATAGGCCTTGTGTCTCTCTGCTTCAATGATGCCCTCAATCGTTTTAATACTCTCAGACAAACCGTCGTTGACCACAAAATAATCAAACATCTCACTATATGCGATTTCGCTTTTGGCAAGTGACAAGCGTCTCTCAATGACCTCCGCCGTATCCGTTGCTCGGCTCCTCAATCGTTCTTCTAGTATTGCCAAACTCGGTGGAATCACAAATATCCATATTGCATTGGGGTACTTGGATTTGATTTGTCTTGCCCCATCAATATCAATCTCAAAAACAATGTCTTTGCCGTTTTCAATTTGTTCTTGCACTTTGGCAAGCGGTGTGCCATAATAATTGCCATATACCTTGGCACCCTCCAACAGTCCGCCTGTTTCTTTGAGTTCAAAGTATTTCTCTTTGGTGATAAAATAGTAGTGCACCCCATCAATCTCAGCACCTCGTGGCTCTCTCGTGGTCACCGAGATAGACCCCAAAATATTACTATTCCTTGATAGGATTTCTTTGTATATCGTGCTTTTTCCCGAACCTGAGGGACCCGATATGATAATCAGCAACCCTTTTTTGATTGTCTCTTTCTTTTGCTTTGCCTTCATTTTTTGCCTTTCATTTTGTGTTGATGCTTTTATTATATCACATTTCCAAAAAAAACTCAACCAATTTACCCATTAACCCAGCAACATTTTTTCAAAATCTTGCTCCGTCAAAATGACCGTGCCCAATTTTTTTGCTTTGTCCAATTTGCTTCCCGCCGACTCACCCGCCAACAAAAAGTGTGTGTCCTTGGTCACAGACTCTCCCACCAAGCCGCCATTGTCAATGATTTGCTTTGCAAAATGCGGTCTCGCCTTTGATAGCGTCCCCGTCACAACAAATTTTTTGCCCTGCAAAATGCCGCCCATAACAACTTGAACTTTGGGGCAAACCCCGTATTGTGCAAACTGTTGCAAAGCAGCCAAGTTCTTTTTGTCCGCAAAATACTCCACAATCATTTTTGCCGTAGTCTCGCCAATATCTTGCATTTCTACCAACGATTGCAAGGATGCTTGTTGCAAGTGTTGCAAATCTCCAAACTTGAAAGCCAAGTCTCGTGCCGTCTTTTTGCCAACAAGCGGTATCCCCAATGCGTGCAAGAATCTATCCAAGGAGACCGTCTTGC
>WQZE01000221.1 GCA_009780875.1 Bacillota bacterium
AAAGTCTTTGACCGCATTCATAGACTAGACGCAACACAAGATGAAATCATTGCACAACTTGTCAAAGTGGGTGGTAGAGACAATGCTGAGCTGGTGGATGATGAGTACAAGAAAATCCTCCATCATAACTTGCGGTATTTTATCAAGGCAAATGGGTTGTATAATGAGATTATGGATTGGATAGAGAAACATAGGGTTGAGGTAGACGCCGCAAAGGATAAGGCGGAAAGCCAAGAGTGGCCTATTGTTTTGCGTGATGTGAGTGATTGGGAAAAAAGGCAAATGTATCTTTGTTGCTTGTTGGCGGTGCAAGAATGCTTGGGTGGAGTGTATACAACAGAGGTTGCAAAGCAAGAGAAGGATAAAGATAAAACAGCGAGTGACAAAAGTCCAAAAGATAGGCAAGAAGGGATTGATGTCCTATTGAAGAATATTGTCCAGGGGGTGGAAGGGAGAAAAATCAAGTGCTTCAAGCGAGTGGATAGCGCGGAACCTTGGATTGGACAAGATATCCAAAAAGCGGTCATTGAGGTGTTTTTGCAAGGTGATTTTGCAAGGATAGGGAACATATTTGACGCATCCAAAATGAGCCGATTTTTTATGCGATCTTTTGATAGATTATGTTTTGAATCTATGCACAAATGTAGACAAGAGGTCTCTGCAATTTTAAAGTTGTTGCAATCTTGGAATGTGCCCACAAAAGATGAGGACAAACAATATGCATCCCAATGGGTATATTGGAGTATTTTAGCGTGTGTGCAAAAAAATTGGAGAGATGAAAAGATTTTGAGAGATGGGTGTGCAAGCGAGGCAATCTATCAAAAAATGCAGACACTGAGCATATTTTATTTATGTCATAATTTGCGAGACAATAGACAGTATGGTGGTGGTGAGTTGGACGAATTTGCAATGGAGTGGTTGATCACTTATAATAAGCAGTACGGATTGCAAGGTTTGATGGATGCGTTTAAAAACGGTTTGACAGAATTACAGTTCGCCTATCGTGAGAAAAATTGGAAAGAGTGCATAGAGTTATATAGTGATATTTTTGAAAACTCTACTATTCAAAATTTGCAAAAAAGTAAGGAGGTTGAGGATGTGAGTCATCTCCAAATTTTGGGAAATGAAAGGTCGGCTTTGATAAAAAAATATTTTGCACAAAACAATTTTTTTGTGGAGTTGGAGGGTGATTTGAGTGGATGGGATGACCCCAAGATGAAAATAACCAAATCGGCGATTGATTTGGCAGAGCAATACGCCCAAGAAGAATGGGGGCAATATTTGCAAAACCTCAAAGAAAAGTACAAAGATGACGCTGGTATGCAAGAGCAAATTGATTTTCGGGTAGCATATGCAAAGGGTGAACTTTTTTTGAATCCAAATACAAGCAGGTGGGAAAAAAGACTACACAATAAAAAACTTTCATACAACTTTTGAAAAAGGTATTGACAAAATTTTTATTTGTGGTATAATGGTAAGTATATTTGTAATTTTGCGTATTGCAAATTGGGTGTTGGCAAGTGTCTTGTGTTTTTGGATTTGGTAGGTGTTGATTTGCAAGTTGAGTAGCAGGCATTGATTTGTCGGTGGACAAGCTGCAAGGTGTGCAAGTATGCAAATGCTTGGTGGATGTTGATTTGTGTTTTGGTGCGGACAAACAGGGGCGGATATTTGCCAAAAAAATCATTAAGAAATCAGTTTGTCAGGATTTAGGAAAAAGAAAACAGGAGTGAGAATATGGATAAAATTGCATTGATAGATATAGGTTCCAATAGTATACGGATGGTGATGGCGTATGTGTTGCCCTCCAAACACTTTGTGCCGTTTGAAGAACTCAAAGAGAGTGTCAGACTTGGGCAAGATGTGATGGGCGATGGATTGTTGCGAAAAGCAAGAGTGGAGCAAGCGATGGATGTCTTGCGTCGGTTCAAAAAAATCTGCAATAGTTATGATATTGACAAGGTGATAGCGGTGGCTACCAGTGTGCTCAGGCGTGCCAAAAACCAAAAGAGTTTTTTGGAGGAGGCAGAGTCCGTTTGTGGGTTTAGGGTGCGGGTGCTTGATGAGACGCAAGAGGCGGAAGCCATTTATTGCGGTGTCATCAACAGCCTTGAAATCCCCAAGGGATTGATTGTGGATATTAGTGGGTCAAGTTTTTGGCTCATCCAATACAACCGTAGGAATATTCTCAACATTGCCAATCTCAAAATGGGTTCTATTACGCTCACGCAAATGATGGAGGGGCAAGGGCTCAGCCAAGCAGAGCAGGCTGCCACCATAGAAAAAATGATTGGAGAGCAGTTGGAGCCGTTGGATTGGTTGACCACGCTTGACCCTGAGACCGTGATGATTGGTGCGGGTGGAGCGTTTAGGAACATTGCGTCCATCAATCAACGCATTGTCAAATACTCACTCAATGTGTTGCACAATTATACCGTGACCAAGAACGAGTTTGATGGCATCTATGACACCATCAAAGTGTTGGATGTAGACAAAAAAGCGACCGTCAAAGGGTTGTCAAGCGAGCGTGCCGATATTTTTAGTGCGGCGATGTCGTGTATCAAAGCATTGCTC
>WQZE01000222.1 GCA_009780875.1 Bacillota bacterium
ACAATGTAAATATATGTGAACTTGCCTATATTATACCACCATTTTTGGCGTTTGTCAAGTATAAATACAAAAAAATATGATAATTTTTTTGATGCATTTTGTAGCCATAAGTTTTGTAATTTATTTTTTGCTTTTCATCGCTTTAACCTTTTGCACCGTTGGGTCAGCAACAAGTGCGGCATATTCATCGGACTCCACTCCATAGAGTGCAATTTTCCCTTGTGCGTTGCTGTGCACTCCAAAGCCATACCGCTTGCAAAGTGCGGATACCCTAAAACACGCTTGTCCACGAGAGAAAAACTCCTCCCAAGAAATCTCACGCCGCTCTCCGCCTGATTTGTACAAAACCTCGTCAGAGGTATATTGATAGGGATTGCCTGCAATCATCTGGTACTCAATTTGTGCTGCCGTAGGTGGAGATTTGATGGGTGGGGGCTTGCCCACCGTGGCAAGGCAATCCTCAGCAACCAATACAAAAGTATTGGTTTGATTGGTCGTAAAAACCACCTCTCCCATAGGTGTCTTGACTCTCATACCACCACCACTTGGCAAGACTGCAAGACATCTAGGGCTGCTTGGTGCTTTTGCGGTGTCACACCGGCACACGCATTTTGGTCCACTACGACTTTCATCTCAGGCAAAGCCGCCTTGATAACCAACGCATTGGAGACAACGCAAACATCCGTACACAATCCACAGAGTTCTATTTGTTGTACGCTTTCTTTTTTGACAAGCATCATAATCTCTTGTGCAAACTCAATGCTTGTAAAACTACACTTGTTGCTCATCATACAATCTACGCCCGCCAGTTCTACAATAATATCGTGCCCTGGTGTACCTATTTTGCAATGCTCTGGCAAGCCTTTGCTCTCTTGCGTATTTGCAAAATTATGGTCGTGCGTATCTTTTGTCATCAGCACAAGGTCACCTTTTTGTTGGTATTCTTTGACTTTTTTGCACACGGTGGGTACAATCGCCCGTGCCTCTTTGGTACCCAATACCCCGTGAACAAAATCATTTTGCATATCTATCACTATCAACAATTTTTTCATAGTTCTCCTTGCTCCCTGGTTTGTTGGATTGTTCAATCTTGACACGCCTTGACTGTATCATAATTATCCAAAAAACTGTGTTCTTTGCCACCCTGCTTGTATCCAATGACAGCGTCTAGATTGATATTGTAAACGCTCCTAAAAATATTTTTTTTGACCAGTGGATTGACCGCCAAAAGAGATACCAACAATGCCTTGACCTCACTCCTCTTGGACACCTTGGGGTCCGTACAATCCTCGCTCAGTGGACAGCCGCAACGGATAAAAGAGAGGTTGTTGAGTTTTACCCAGTTGACAATCGCTCTTTCCTCTATCAAATACATTGGACGAATCAGTTGCATCCCCTCAAAATTGGTTGCTTTGAGTTTGGGCATCATTGTTTGTATTTGACCGTTGTACATTTGTCCCATCAAAATGGTTTCTACCACATCATCAAAATGATGTCCTAAGGCAATTTTGTTGCACCCAAGCGACTTGGCAAAGGCATACAAGTTGCCCCTACGCATCCTTGCGCACAAATAACAAGGTGAACCGCCCACCGTACTGGTAATATCAAAAATATCACTGGTGAAAATCTTGGCAGGTATGCCCAAAACTTGCAAATTGTCGTGTATCCGCTGTCTATTATTGCCCACATAACCCGGATCCATCACAACAAACTCCAATTCAAAGGACACCTTGCCGTGTTTTTTGAGTTCCTGAAAACACTTGGCCATCAACATACTGTCTTTGCCACCGCTAATACAAACGGCTATTTTGTCTCCACTCTCTATCAAGTTGTACTCATTGACCCCCGCACAAAACGGTTGCCAAATGGGGTGCCTATATGTTTTGATGATGGATTTTTCTATTTCTTTGATTTTGCTTTGTTGCTCTACACTGGGAGCACCCACACCCGCAACCACAAAGTCGCTTGTTGGGCTGGGCGTCTCCGTTTTGTTTTTTTTCATAGGGTTCCTTGATAACCAGACTTTGTGCTTTTGCCATCTTGCCTTTTGATGTTCTCCTCTTTTTTGGCACAATACAACGCAAAAAGTTGCTGACTCATCATCCCCAAGGTCAAACTCATTGACAACACAAAATGCAAGACATCTACCAATTCTTCTTTGATAGCATCCAAATCAAGCGGCTTGTCCAGTTTCCACCATTTGTAGCCCGTTTCGCTTGCGACCTCCGTTGCCTCTTCTACCAAAGCCATCGCTTTTTTTTGTAGCCACTCTTGCATAGTAAACTTGTCTAGTGCAATCCCTTTTGTCTTGGCAATATGGGCATCCAGTTGGTCCTGTTTTTCAAAAATTTTGTCTAATTTATCCATTGTTCACCCCGTGCCTTTTAGCCTAGATAGCCGTCCAAGACAACATCAATCTCTTTGCCCACATAGGCAATGCTTGGCTTTTGGCTGCACAATTGTTTGCAAAAATCCATAAACTGCGTAGTGGTCACTGCTTGCATTTTTTCAATACGCTTTTGGTAGTCAAAAATTTCACCCGTTGCCACAAAAAGTTTGCC
>WQZE01000223.1 GCA_009780875.1 Bacillota bacterium
ATATAGGTAGCCAAGTGAGTCGCTCCCCAAGGTGGGGCGGTAAGGATTTGGGGTTCAAATCCTCTATCTAACCTGCCACGATAGCAGATTGATAGTGGGTATATGCATATAGGTAGCCAAGTGAGTCGCTCCCCAAGGTGGGCGTAGGGGCACTGGCTCTGGTGGATTGGATGGTCAAGACGGCAAAGACAAGGTGCAAATATAGTTACTTTTAGAAATGAGTGCAAAACAAAGTGTCTTTTTTGGACGCTTTGTTTTGTGCTTTGTAGGCAAGCGAAAATTTTGTATTGATTTGGTGTGTTGGCATAGGTGGGTTTTTACACAAGATTTTGCCGGTTGGGTTGGTGTGTATATTTGCAAAAAGAGTTGACAAATTTTTGAAATATTTGTATAATATAAATATACCAATATTTGGTAAAAATAAGTTTTATAGGAGAGTGCAAAATGGCAAAGAAGTTCGTGTACCTTTTCAAAGAAGGAAAAGGCGATATGAAAGAACTTTTGGGTGGCAAGGGTGCAAACCTTGCTGAGATGACCAATTTGGGTATGCCTGTACCGCAGGGCTTTACGGTTACAACTGAGGCTTGTACGCAGTACTATGTGGATGGCAAAAAAATCAATAGCGATATTGAAGCTCAAATTTTGGAGTATCTATCCAAAACCGAAAAGGTGATTGGCAAAAAATTTGGTGACCCAAGTGACCCGCTCCTTGTGTCTGTACGCAGTGGTTCAAGAGCAAGTATGCCAGGAATGATGGACACCATTCTCAATCTTGGACTCAATGATATTGCGGTGGAGGGACTTGCTACCAAAACGGGCAATGCTAGATTTGCATATGATAGTTATAGGCGTTTTATTCAAATGTTTAGTGATGTCGTGATGGAGCAATCCAAATCCGTCTACGAGAAAGTGCTTGACCAAATCAAAGAAGAAAAAGGCGTGCAAAACGACACCGATTTGACAGCAGACGACCTCAAAGAGGTGGTGGCAATGTTCAAAGACTTGTATTTGCAAAACCAAGGTGAGCCTTTTCCACAAGACCCACAAACACAACTTTTGGAGGCGGTCAAAGCCGTATTCCGCAGTTGGGACAATCCAAGAGCGATTGTGTATCGCAGACTCAATGATATCCCAGGCAATTGGGGCACGGCGGTCAATGTGCAATCTATGGTGTTTGGCAACAAAGGTGAAACGAGCGGTACGGGCGTTGCTTTTTCTCGCAACCCCTCCACCGGTGAAAAGAAGCTGTACGGTGAGTACTTGATGAATGCTCAAGGTGAGGATGTGGTGGCCGGTATCCGCACACCACAAACGATTGACCAACTCAAAGACCAAAACCCAGAAATCTACAACCAATTTGTGAACATTGTGGGCAAATTGGAACAACACTACAAAGATATGCAGGATATGGAGTTTACCATAGAAGAAGGCACACTCTATATGCTCCAAACCCGCAGTGGCAAACGCACAGCCAAGGCTGCACTCAAAATAGCGGTGGACCTTGTGTCCGAAAGAATGATAACCAAACGCAAAGCACTTACAATGTTAGACCCCAAACAATTGGATGCTTTGTTGCACCCACAATTTGAGGCGGCAGCACTCAAAGCAGCCCAAGACATTGCTAGTGGCTTGCCAGCGTCCCCAGGGGCTGCGTGTGGGCAAGTGTGCTTTACGGCAGAGAGAGCGGTAGAGATGCACAAAGAGGGCAAAAAAGTTGTTTTGGTACGCCAAGAAACGAGCCCAGAGGACATTGAGGGTATGCATGTTGCCCAAGGTATTTTGACGGCAAGAGGCGGTATGACCTCGCACGCTGCGGTGGTGGCAAGAGGTATGGGTACTTGTTGCGTTGCTGGCTGTGGCGACATCAAAGTGGACGAACATAGCAATGTGTTTGTGTGCGGTGGCGTGACCTACAACGAGGGCGATTGGCTCTCTTTGGACGGCAGCACGGGCAAGGTGTATGGCGAACAAATCAAAACGGTGCCAGCAAGTTTGAGCAGTGATTTTGCAACGATTATGTCTTGGGCGGATGAGAATGTGTCGCTCAAAGTGCTTGCCAATGCAGATACGCCCAAAGATGCACAACAAGGTGTTGAGTTTGGTGCACAAGGCGTGGGACTATGCCGTACAGAGCATATGTTCTTTGATGCGGATAGGATTCCTGCAATGCGTGAGATGATTGTCTCCAAGACCGAGGAGCAACGCAAAAAAGCCCTTGACAAATTGTTGCCAATGCAACGAGAGGACTTTGTGGGCATCTACAAGGCTACCAAGGGCAAGCCGGTGGTCATACGCTTTTTGGACCCACCATTGCACGAGTTTATGCCAACCAAAGATGAGGATATTCAAAACCTTGCCACAGAGATGGGAATGAGCGAGCACGAGTTGCGTGGGATTATTGAGGACTTGCACGAGTTCAACCCAATGCTTGGGCACCGTGGCTGCCGTTTGTGCGTGACCTATCCTGAGATTGCTGAGATGCAAACAAGAGCGGTCATTGAGGCTGCCATCCAAGTCAAAGCAGAAGATGGGTACAATGTTGTGCCCAAAATTATGATAC
>WQZE01000224.1 GCA_009780875.1 Bacillota bacterium
CACGGAGAGTGCGTGTTGCAGGGTATTTTGATAGAGTGTAGTATTTTTGCGGATTTGTGTGAGCCGGCTTATTTGGATGAAATCAGAGACCTACTAAGAAAACTCATCCAAAACAAAATCAAAATTTTGCCGCAGAGTATTGCAGATGCCGCAATGCACGACAAAAAAAACTTGGATGAAAAAATACACTTTGTTGTGCCCGTCAATTTGGGACAGACAAAAGAGACGACAGCAACCAAAGAAGAATTTGTAAGGAGACTCAAAGCATTTGCAAAAAGTGAAGAAAATTTTGTGTATCCAGCCTTTTGACAAAGCCGTGGTAGCAACGGTGACCGTGCCAGGAGACAAGAGTATCACGCATCGGGCTTTTTTGATGGGAGCGATGGCTTGTGGTGGCAGTGGCGTGACCAGAGTGCACACACCTTTGCTGAGTGGTGATACAATGTCTACCATCGTTGCGTTGCAACAATTGGGCGTGCAAATCAAAGAGCAATCGGGCGTGTGGGAGGTTTGGGGTCATCTTGGGTTGATTGGTAAGAGCGGGTTGCACCCAAAAGAGATGACGCTCAATGCCAACAATAGTGGGACTACGACTAGGTTGCTTTTGGGCGTGTTGGCAGGTGCAGGGATGAAAGGTAGGGTAACCATTCTTGGGGATGCGTCGCTTTGCAAGAGACCTATGGCTAGGATAGTGGAGCCACTCAAAATAATGGGTGCCGAGATTGTTTATTGCAAGCAAGAGGGCGTTTTGCCGTTGTGCATACGGGGGGCAACGCTGCAAGGCATCCGCTATCAACTGCCACAAGCATCAGCACAGGTCAAGTCGGGGCTCTTGCTTGCGGGGCTCAATGCAATGGGGTCAACTGTACTTGGTGGGGAGATTACAAGTCGCAATCATACAGAGATATTGATGAGACAAATGGGTGCCGATATTGCCGTGAGTGAGGAGCAAATTGTTTTGCGACCGAGTGTGCTTTGTGGCACAAGTGTGCAAGTGGTGGGGGATGTTTCTTCGGCGGCTTTTTGGATGGTGCTTGCGGCGTTGTGCCCTCATAGCAAAATCAAATTGCCAGGGATTTGTTGCAATCCTACACGCACGGGAATATTGAGTATTTTTGATAGGTGTGGCGTGCAATATGGGGTGAAAAACTTGTGTACGGACGCTGAAACGGTTGGCGATATTGAAGTGGAGTATGTACAGGACTTGAAGCCGTTTTGTATCAGTGAGCAAGATGTGCCTAGTTTGATTGACGAGTTGCCTATTCTTTGTGTACTGGCTTGCTTTTGCAAGGACACAAGTTGTATTGGCGGAATCAAAGAACTCCTGTACAAAGAAAGCAATAGAATCACAAACATTGTGAACAATCTCAAACAAATGGGCGCCAATATTGTTGCCCAAGAGGAGCAAATCGTAGTGGTGGGAGATGGTGTCTTGCAAGGCGGGGCAAGCCTTGATTGCTTGGGCGACCATAGAATTGTGATGGCACTGGCTATTGCGGCTTTGGCAAGCAAGCAAGGTGCAGTGTTTGAAAAAGAACACGATATCCAAAGCGTAGCCATCAGTTATCCCAACTTTTTTGCAGAGATAGAAAATCTAAGAAAAACAAAATAAGGAAAAATGATATGAAAGTATTGGTTATCAATGGTCCCAATATGCAATTGCTCCACCAGCGAGAGGGGTACGGTGGACAAAGTTTGCAGGCACTAGAAAAGAATTTGCAACAATGTGCAAACGGTCTTGGAGTGCAGGTTGAATTTTTTGCAAGTGACATAGAGGGCGAGATTGTCAAAAAAATTGGTTGCTTTGCAGGGGATGGCATCGTCATCAATCCCGCTGCATACAGTCATTATAGTTTGGCAATTTTGGATGCTTTGCAAATTTTTGGAGGCATCAAAGTAGAGGTGCATATCACCAATTTGTACAAAAGAGAACAAGAGAGGCAAAAGAGTTTGACAGCACAAGGTTGTGAGGGGGTCATTAGCGGGTTGGGAGTGGATGGCTATCTTTTGGCGTTGCAATACATTGTGGCAAAAGTCAAGGGCAAAGAGAGGGGCAAATGAAAATTGCATTGATTGGGATGTCATATAGTGGCAAAACCACGCTTGCACAAGTATTGTCCAAAAAATATAAAATGGATTGCTTTGATGTAGATGCTTTGATAGAGAAAGATTGCAAGCAAACGATTTCTCAAATTTTTGAGATAAGAGGTGAGGCGGGTTTTAGGAGATTGGAGACGCAAAAAATTCAAGAGATTGCAGCCCAAAACCTTGACAAGGATTGCGTTGTCGCTTTGGGTGGTGGAGCCATTTTGGATTGCAAAAATAGAGAAGCATTGCAAGATTTTTTTTGTGTATTTTTGTATGTATCTATCACGGATTTGTATCAAAGACTGGCGTTGGATACAAACAAGACAAGACCACTACTCAAAAATGACACTCCCCAAGCGTTGCAAGCAATGTACGAGTTTCGTTTGCCGATTTATAGAGAGTTTTGTCACTGTGAGATTGTCAACCAATCTTGCGATAGATCAGTGTTGATTGGG
>WQZE01000225.1 GCA_009780875.1 Bacillota bacterium
AAGGACACCAACAAAAGCGGTGCAGCCAACACTGGCACTACCAACGCCGCAATGCCAGCCCCCAACGCCAACAACAACGCATTGGCTCTAGACACATCTACTGACCTGATATTAAAGGCTCTTTTGAGTGCACCAATCAGTGCATTGTACACCGCAAAAGATAGCAAAAACAATACCACCAGCAAGAGTGGCTTGGACATTGCAAAGGTATGCAACCCGGCAAGTGGCACAACGCCAAAGCCTACCAACAACCATACGCCAAATACATAATAAAATCCAAGGGCAAACACACCCACGCCAAGCAACGCACACACGCTGGCAACGATTGCATTGCGGAGTGTCTTGCCTTTCATATGCCGTTTGGGGTCCTCCTTGCTGCCGTGATTGCGTACAAGCAAAATGACCGCCAAGACCGCCAAAGCCAAAATCACGCCCCCAGCAATCATATTTGCAATCACCGGGATTTGGAACCCTACACCAAGATACTCAGCGTACGCACCGTTTTGCCCCGCACTCAAATCTGCAATTTTGTTGTTACCAAATCTATCAATGCTTTTTTGTATCAAACTTGCCTTGGATACAAGCGTTGCCCTTGATACTCCGTCCATCTTGTCCTGAGGAGAACGAGCAAACGAAGTATCCCCAAAATTGCCATAGTTTGCAAAGTCAAAACTAAAATTGTTGGTACCTTGCTTGTACTTGCTTTGTTCAAAAAAATGTTGGATATAAGAACTGCTTGCCGTACCGCTGAGCACCAGGTTTTGCAACAAATTGGTGTTGTTGTCGCTTGTCTCATACAACGCCACATCGCCCGTTGTACCAAAACTGTGCAATCCAATGGCAACGCTTGTACGATTGGCAACCCCCTTGAAACCATCAAATTGATTGTCATAGAGATAGAGCCCTACATTTTGATCTCTACTCTCACCAAACAAAAACACGACATCATTTTGGAGGCTTTGCTTGCTCTCTGCAAGTTGCTTGATGCTCTCCAACACGACCGCCACATTGGCATTGGTGCCACTGGCTCCCACATGCCCTGCTTGCGTGTCATAGTCCACAGCAAACACCACCGAGTCACTGATATCGCCCGCTTGGGTGCTTGCAGAGGGGAAAGCCACCACAATGTTATCCACGGTAGCATCCACCATCACCGCCCCATCTTGCTCCAAAATTTTGTCATTCGTCGCTTGGTTTGGGATTGCCTTTTGCAAAACAAAAGTGGGGGCATTGTCTATATACCCTACGCTATTGTAAAAATCGCTGTCCAATTTGTCGGACGCCACCTCATAAGGGTTCTCCAAAATCCCCATATCACGAAGAGATTGCAAAATATATTCTCTCGCATCCACTTGGGTGTCGGGCGTCAAGTAATTGTGCTCTCCAAACTCTGTCAACCGAGCAATGTGGTTGTCCACTCTGTCAAAATCAAGCGTGCTACTTTTGCCAAGACGCACACCCATTGCAGAGACCACAAACAATGCAATTGCCACAAGGGCAAGCACCCAATAATGAATTTTTTTGTATGTTTTCATAACTTGTCCCGCCGCAATTTGCAAAAAATCCATCTCTCAAAACAAAAAATGTCTCTTTGCAAAATGCAAAAAACAGTATAATATGCTTTTTCAACAATATACTCTTTGATATTTTACCACATTTTGGAAAAAATTACAATCTTTTTTGCCCTGTTTGTCAAAAAAAGTGCAAAAAACAAACCTTTTATCCGCCAAAGCAACCCCACCACATTGCTTGGCAGGGTTGCTTGCTTTCTATTCTTTTTGCTCTGTGCTGGTCTTTTTTGTTTACTTTGCACACCTATCTCAAAAATTCAAGTTCCACCCTAGCGTGCTTGTGCATCCAGTCATCTACGCCCGCACCATCTGCACCGTACCTAAATCCTACGCCATTATCCCAAAGAGCGGACAATTTGATTGCGTCAAAAATAAAGTAGTGTGGATACCACCCAGGCTCAAAATACCCCGCCCCGTGCTCAAAACCAATAATAGTGATTTTCTCCTCTTCTTTGCTTGCAGTTGGGCTCAATTGCCAAACACTCACATATTGATACCCATCCTTCACTTCCCTCACTTCAAGATACATATGGATTCTGACCTTGGTATAGCCATAACCCATCAAGGTATCCTTGTTTGCACCCTTGAAATCCGCAAATTGAATACCCTCTCCATAATTCCCGACACCCCACTTGCCGCCTACATCGGTGACATATTGCACATCATTGCCCCTGATTTCTCTCTCACCAGACCACGCAGAGTCTTGGATATCATACCGTGCATAGAGAGTCATATCCTCGGTGACCAGGCTGTCAAAGTTCCAAAGGGCTCCACTGTCTTTGACCTTGGTCCATCCCACAAATTGCAAATAGGGTTTGCTAGGACTCTGAGGTCTTGCCAGTCTCTCGCCCACGGGCACTTGTGCGGGTGACAATGCTCCGTCGCCGCCGTTGAGGTCAAAATTGACAGTGTAGGCAGTGCGTTGGTAGTTGGCAAAG
>WQZE01000226.1 GCA_009780875.1 Bacillota bacterium
GCATTATTCACCTTGTAGAGGAACAAAATCCTGCACTTTTTAGAGCACCGCAAGCCACCCTTTTTGTGGCGTATACGCCTGAACAACTTGCCTATGCCTTTGGTGTGGCGACCCAGTTGCGTGCCAGTGGTATTGCCACAGAGATTGATACGACGGGGCGTAGTCTCAAAGCACAGTTCAAGCACGCTGATAGATTGGGCGCCAAGTTTGTAATCACTTTGGGAGACACAGAGGCAAAAAGTGGCGTGGTCACCTTGCGTAATATGGAAACCAAGAAAGAGCAAGTTGTCAAAATGGACCAACTGGCAAGTTTGCTCAAATAAACTACTAACTTTTTTGATCACATACCCAAAGGTCGGGGTTTGCGGGTAGTGCAAACCTAAAACTCAAATTTTCGTTGACACCCAATGCTTTGGGAGATGGATATCAAGTGCCACAAAAACCAAAAGATATTGTATTGCCCAATAGTAGGTAAAGGTAGTGCAAAAAATTTTGCAGGCAAAACAAAGGTGGGACTCTTTTTCACCTTTGTTTTTTGTTTGCCAAATTTGGGCGTTTGTGGTATAATAGTAGTATGGATTATAGTTTTCTCAAAAGTGGAAGCGATATCAGAGGCACCGCAAACAACGCACTTGGTGGCGTGGTGGATTTGGACAAGAGAGCCGTTTGCACCATTGTAGATGCATTCGTCTTTTGGCTGGCACAAAAAAAGCAAAACAATAAACTCAAAATAGCCGTGGGGATGGATAGTCGCACAACGAGCAAGGAGATACAAGGCTTTGTGGTGACCGCACTCAAATATGCGGGTTGTGCCATCTATGATTGCGGACTTGCGAGTACGCCGGCAATGTATATGATGACCATTTTGCCAGAGATACAGTGCGATGGCGCCATTATGATTACGGCAAGTCATTTGCCCAAAGACAAAAATGGACTCAAATTTTTTGTGGCGAGTGGTGGACTTTCGGGTGCTGAGATAGACACCGTGTTGGCATATGCAAGGGACGAAAAATGCATAGAGGACACGACAAGCCAACTGTTTCAAAAAGACTTTATGGGGGCTTATTGCAACTACTTGATAGGTAGAGCAAGGCAAATGGGTGGGCAAGACTACCCATACCAAGGATTGCGGATTGCCGTGGATGCATCCAATGGGGTGGGCGGTTTTTTTGCTAGCAAAGTACTCAATGCCTTGGGAGCAGAGATTGGTGGGTCACAGTTTTTGGAACCCAACGGTGAGTTTCCCAATCATATACCCAATCCAGAGGACAGAGGAGCGATGGAAAGCATTTGCACTTGTGTCAAAAGGGTGGGTGCGGATATCGGTGTCATTTTTGATACCGATGCGGACAGGGTGGCCTTGGTTGACAAGAACGGCAATCCAATCCATCGCAACGCCTTGATTGCCTTGGTCTCAGCCATTTTGCTCAAAGAAGAAAAAGGCTATATCATCACGGATAGTACGACCAGTGAGGGGCTTTCCAAGTTTATAGCAGCCCACGGCGGCAAGCACCATAGATACAAGCGGGGCTATCAAAATGTGATTGGGGAGGCCAAGCAGTTTTTGCAAAACAATATGAATGCATTGGTCGCCATAGAGACAAGCGGGCACGCTGCACTCAAAGAAAATTATTTTTTGGATGATGGGTCTTATTTGGCACTGCGTGTCATTGATACGCTTGCCAAAATCAAAAAAGAGGGCAAAGACCTTGCGGATTTGTTGCAAGGGTTGCAACAGCCCGCAGAGAGCATTGAGGTGCGTGTCAAAATCACAGCCACGGACTACAAGGCACACGGCAACAATATCTTGGCGGCAATGACAGAGTGGGCCAAGAGAGACCTCAAATTGGATGGGATATCCTATGAGGGCGTGCGTGCCAAATGTGAGGCGTATGGCGGGTGGTTTTTGGCTAGATTGTCTTTGCACGAACCCATCTTGGCATTCAATATGGAGAGTGATATGGTGGGCGGTGTCAAAAACATTGTGCAAATGTTGTACAATAGGTTGGTACAAATAGAAGGTATTGACGCAAGCAACTTTTTGCAATACTTGGGCTAGCCATCAAAAAAGGAGTAACGGATATGACAAAGGAACAAATAACCATCAATGCATTGAGAGTCTTGTCGGTAGAGGCGGTTCAAAAAGCAAATAGCGGACATCCTGGGGTGTGCTTGGGAGCGGCTCCAATGGCGTATAGTTTGTGGGCCAATGCAATGAGACACAATCCCAAAAATCCAGGGTGGGAAAACCGTGATAGATTTGTGCTGAGTGGCGGTCACGGCAGTGCTTTGCTGTACAGTTTGTTGCACCTTTTTGGCTATGGGCTTGGCAAAAGTGACTTGATGTCGTTTAGGCAAATTGACTCCAAGACCCCAGGTCACCCAGAGTACCGTCACACCGTGGGTGTGGAGGTCTCCACAGGACCGCTTGGGCAAGGGATTGCCAATGCTGTGGGAATGGCACAAGCGGAGACCATTTTGGCAAAAAGATTCAACAAACCCA